>JANOTM010000141.1:0-15753 GCA_031416355.1 Gammaproteobacteria bacterium | reverse complement strand
TAACAATGGATTATAGAGTATTTATAATGATATTTATGAGCTTGTAAGCCCCACCCTCGGGCGTGCAGGCACCACCAAGGTCCATTGAACATGCCAGAGTTCAACACCCATTGCGTTGATTGCCCACGGCTGGCCAGCCATCTTGCCCACGTACGCGAGCGTTGCGCTGGTTATTTTGCACGTCCGGTGCCGCCCTTTGGCGACCGCGCGGCACGCTTCCTCATCGTCGGCCTGGCCCCCGGCATGCACGGCGCCAACCGTACCGGCCGGCCGTTTACCGGCGACCATGCGGGGATCCTCCTCTATCGGACCCTGCACAAATTCGACTTTGCCAGTGCACCCACTTCGGTTACCCGTGACGATGGCCTGAAGCTGCGGGGTTGTCGCATCACCAATGCGGTCAAGTGTCTGCCACCGGAAAACAAACCCACCACCGCCGAGATTAAAACCTGCAACCGTTTCCTGCGCACGGAACTCGAATCCCTGGCCCCCGGCAGCCTGATTTTGGCCTTGGGCCACATCGCCCATAAAGCGGTGATCAGCGCTCTGGAATTGAAGCAATCCGATTTTGTGTTCGGCCACGGGGCGGTGCACGCCCTGCCCGAGGGTGGGCGGTTGCTGGATTCTTATCATTGCAGCCGCTACAACACCCAGACACGGCGTCTGACCACACCTATGTTCGAAACTATTTTCCGTCAGGCACGTCACCTGCTGACGCCCTAGGCCCATGGAGACCGCCGCTGCCAAGGCCCTGGTGAACACCCTGTCTGGCGCGCCCGGTGTGTACCGCATGCTGGATGCGCACGGCGTGGTGCTGTACGTAGGCAAGGCGCGTAATTTACGCAAGCGCGTGGCGAGTTACTTTCGCGCTAGTGGCCTGAGTGGGC
This sequence comes from Gammaproteobacteria bacterium, assembly GCA_031416355.1. Classification (GTDB taxonomy): domain Bacteria; phylum Pseudomonadota; class Gammaproteobacteria; order Acidiferrobacterales; family UBA6901; genus JANNJF01. The sequence continues at coordinate 14,866 of JANOTM010000141.1, read as the reverse complement.
GCATACAGCGCATGGTGCTGTCCATTGCCGCCATCGACGTCACGGTGACCAACACCGAGAACGAAGCGCTGCTGCTGGAAAATAACTTAATCAAATCCCTGCAGCCGCGCTACAACGTACTGCTGCGCGATGACAAGAGTTATCCCTATATTTTTCTCTCCGGCCATGAATTCCCGCGTCTCGCCTTCCATCGTGGGGCTAAACACGAGGTCGGGCGCTACTTCGGGCCGTTTCCGTCCGCAAGCAGCGTGCGCGCCAGCCTGAGTTTGCTGCAGAAGGTCTTTCCCGTGCGCCAGTGCGAGGATAGCTATTTTCGCAATCGTTCGCGCCCGTGCCTGCAATATCAGATCAAGCGCTGTACCGCGCCGTGCGTAGGCCATATCGATAGCGTGAATTATCAGGAAGACGTGCGCCACGCGGCCATGTTTCTCGAAGGGCAAAGTCCGGCCATACTCCAGGAGATGGCCGCCAAAATGGAGCAAGCATCAGAGCAGCGCGATTACGAAAACGCGGCGCGCTATCGCGACCGCATCGCGGCATTGCAGCAGGTGCAGGAACGCCAATACGTGAGCAGCGATGGTGGCGATGCCGACGTGCTGGCGCTGGCCTTGGAACAGGGTGGGGCCTGTGTGAGCGTGACATTCATACGCAACGGCCACAATTTGGGCAACAAGAATTTTTTCCCGCGCCTCGGGGCGGACACCGGCGCAGGCGATATCTTGGCGGCTTTTCTGCCACAGTATTACCTGGGCAAATCGGCGCCGCCGCTGATCTATGTGAATCACCCCATCCCCGACCGGCAGTTGCTCGAGGACGTATTCGGCCAGCAGGCGCAGCACCGAGTAAAGCTCATTCCCCAGACCCGCGGCATCCCGCGGCGCTGGATCAAACTGGCGGAAATGAACGCCCGGGACGCGTTACGCCGGCATCTGGCCGACCAGGCCAATCTCCGCAGCCGGTTTGAGGCCCTGCAGGAGGCCCTGGGCCTGGATGCGGTGCCGGAGCGCATCGAATGTTTCGATATCAGTCACACCCAGGGAGAGGCCACGGTAGCCGCCTGTGTGGTCTATGGGCTGGAAGGGCCGGTGAAGTCCGCTTACCGGCGCTATAACATCGCAGGTATCCAAGCGGGGGATGACTACGCCGCCATGACCCAGGCATTGACCCGGCGCTACCGCCGGGCGCTGGAGCAGGAACAGGAGGGTGGGGCGCCTTTACCGGACCTGGTACTGATCGATGGTGGCAAGGGTCAGCGGCGTGCGGCCCAGGCGGTGATGCAGGAATTAACTCTAGATGCGGTTCCCCTGGTGGCCGTGGCCAAAGGTGCAGAGCGCAAACCCGGTAGGGAACAGCTGTTCTTGTCCGACCAGTCCACGGCCACTATACTGCCTGCGGATTCGCCGGCTTTGCATCTGATCCAACAGGTGCGCGACGAGGCCCACCGCTTTGCCATTACTGGACACCGCCAGCGTCGCGGTAAGGCCCGCACCGCCTCGGCCCTGGAAGAAATCCCGGGTATCGGCGATAAGCGCCGCCAGGCCCTGCTGCGGCAATTGGGTGGTTTACAAGAGATCAAGCGCGCCGGTATTGACGAATTGGCGCGGGTGCCCGGCATCAGCCCACAGCTGGCGCGGCGCATCTATGACACTTTTCATGAAAGGGAGAGCTGAGCTTGTTGTGGAACACCCCGAATCTCCTGACACTACTGCGGATCGTGCTGATCCCGATCTTTATCGTCGCGTATTATTTCCCTCGGCCCTGGGCGCCTTTGTTAACGACGGTGTTGTTTGTCCTGGCGGCATTGACGGATTGGCTGGACGGCTATTTAGCCCGACGTCTGAACCAGTCCTCGGCCTTTGGGGCTTTCCTCGACCCGGTGGCGGATAAGCTCATGGTTTTGAGCGCGTTGATACTGCTGACCTCCGATCCCCTGATCCAATCCCAAGTCCTGGATCCGCGACTGTTCGCCGTGGTGGTGCTGATTATCATCGGCCGTGAAATCACTATTTCCGCCCTGCGCGAGTGGATGGCGGAGATCGGAAACCGCTCCAGTGTGGCGGTTTCCTATGTCGGGAAATTCAAAACCATAGGCCAGATGGCGGCCATTCCTTTCATGTTGTACCGGGAACCGCTGTGGGGTATACCCGTGGTGACCCTAGGAGAAATTCTGTTATATGGGGCGGCGGCACTCACTTTATGGTCCATGGTGGTGTACCTGCGGGCGGCGTGGCCGAGTTTAACGCGTCCGGGGCGATGATTCTGGATAGCGCAGAACGTCAGCATGCTTGACAGGGGCCTGACCGCCATTACAATACCGACCCTTAGCGCGGGAATAGCTCAGCGGTAGAGCACAACCTTGCCAAGGTTGGGGTCGCGAGTTCGAATCTCGTTTCCCGCTCCAATTCTTATTATTTGCACCATTTACGGATATTCCGGCTGGGTGGCAGAGTGGTTATGCAGCGGCCTGCAAAGCCGTGTACGCCGGTTCGATTCCGACCCCAGCCTCCATTTTCACGCGATACCTTCGGCTGTTGCCGCAGTATGGCCTAGCTTGAGCACGACACATTTTAGCCCGAGTGGCGGAACTGGTAGACGCAAGGGACTTAAAATCCCTCGATCGCAAGGTCGTGCCGGTTCGATTCCGGCCCCGGGCACCACTCCACTGTTTCAAGACGTCCCATGAAGTCCAGAAGTACCCTGGCAAACCCCTGAAATAAGCCAATCTGCTGTCCTAGTGCGTCCCACTAAATCCATAGACAGCCGGGGGTATCTCATGGCACTCACCGACAAAGCTGCAAGGGCCGCCCAACCGCGCCAGAAGGCCTACAAGCTCGCAGATGGTGGAGGCCTATATTCTTCTTGTCACTCCCGGAAGCTCGGAAGTACTGGCGGCTGAAATACCGTATCAACGGGAAAGAGAAGCTTTTGGCGTTTGGCGTCTACCCGGATGTGCCGATTGCCGATTGCCGAGGCTCGAGCAGCCCGCGACAAAGCGAAACCCTATATTTAAGTCTGGGCGCGACCCGATCACCGCCAAGAAACAGGAGCGACTCGCCGCACAGGTCTCAGCCGCCAACACCTTCGAGGCGGTAGCGCTCGAATGGATCGAGCAGCAACGCCACCGCTGGGTGCCCGGTCATGTCGAGCGAGTGCTCGATTCCCTCAAGGCCGACATCTTCCCCGGTCTCGGCGACCGCCCCATCAGCGACATCGCCACCCCGGAACTGTTGGCCGTGCTCAGGAAGGTGGAGAAGCGGGGAGTCTATGAGACCGCCCAGCGTCTATTGCAACGCTGCGGGGCCGTGTTCCGCTATGCGATTCAGACGCACCGGGCTGAACGCAATCCGACCCTGGATCTTCGCGACGCCATCAAACAGCCGAAGCGCGAGAACTACGCGGCGCTGTCGGCCGCCGACCTGCCGGAGTATCTCCGGAAGCTCGATGCTTACGATGGGCGCCGGCAAACCAAACTGGCGTTGAAACTCCTGGCGCTTACGTTTGTCCGGTCCGGCTTGCTACGCAAGGCCGAGTGGTCGGAATTCGACTTCGACAAGAGTGAGTGGCGCGTCCCCGCCGAGCGCATGAAGATGCGCGCTCCCCACATCGTGCCACTGTCCACCCAGACACTGGCCGTACTGGAAGAACTCAAGACGTTAACCGGGGAAGGACAGTTCCTGTTTCCCAGCCAATCCAAGCTCACCGTACCCATGAGCGAGAACACCATGCTCTACGCGATCTACCGCATGGGCTACCACTCGCGCGCCACCGGCCACGGCTTCCGGGCCACGGCCTCCACGATTCTGAACGAGCAGGGGTGGAAGGCGGATGTGATCGAGCGGCAACTGGCCCATGCCGAGCGCAACAAGGTGCGGGCCGCCTACCATCGTAGTGAGTATCTCGATGACCGCCGCAAGATGATGCAAGCCTGGGCAGACTATCTGGACGCACTTGCCACGGGTTGCGGTGGTCTTGATCCATCGGCGCGCCTGAAGCCTCGCTGGCATACTCTACGTCAATGACGTATGCTTGATCCATGGAATTTATCGAAGCCCCGCTGTTCACGCGCCGGGTTCACGAATACCTGACCGACGACGAATATGCGGCGCTGCAATGGGCGCTCGCATTGCGGCCCGAGGCCGGGGCCGTCATTCCGGGCAGTGGCGGCATGCGCAAGCTGCGCTGGGCCGGCAAGGGCCACGGCAAGCGCGGCGGGCTTCGAGTGATCTATTACTGGCGGGATCGTAAGGGCGAAATCTGACTGCTCACGCTCTACGCCAAGAACGAGGCTGAGAACATCCCGCTCCATGTGTTGCGGGAACTGCGTAAGGAGATTGAACCATGACCAAGAAACGAAACATCGGACAAGAACTGCTCGACGGTGTGCGCGCTATCAAGCGCGGCAAGGGCAAGCGCGTTGCCGTGAACCTGCCCAAGGACGTTCGGGCGATCCGCGAGAAAGTGGGCTTAAGCCAATCCGCGTTTGCGGCGTTGCTCGGGGTGAGCACACGCACGCTTCAGGAGTGGGAACAGGGCCGGCGCACGCCGACTGGCCCGGCTTATTCGTTGCTGCGCGTGGCCGAGCGCCACCCCAAGGCGCTGCTGAGCTAATGAATATCCCGAAGAACATCGGAAGATGATGCAACACTGGTCGGACTATCTGAATGCCATTGCGTCCGGCAGAAGGTGTTGACGATGTTGCGCAGGGCATGGGTGCTGAGAAGGTCAATGGCTTAGACCAGCCGTAGCAGTCAACGGCTTTTTGTGCCCTCAATTACTACGGGAGGCGTATACCTTCTACAAGTTACCATGGGGTTAGTGTTCGGGGGTGGTGGCGTGAGGTGGAGCCGTGTAGCGTGTTTATCCGCAAGATACCCAGATAGCCAGCCTCAGAGTGTTGATACTTGCGGACAAGATGGCCATCATCGTAAACAGATAGAGGACTCGTAAAGTGAAATGGCAAAAAGGGCGAAGCGGAAATCCTGGCGGACGGCCCAAGGAAATTGGGCATGTCCGGGAGCTTGCACGCCAGCACACCGACGAGGCCATCCTGACGCTGGTCGTGGTCATGAGCAATCCGCGGGAGAACAGCCGGGCGCGTGTCGCCGCTGCCGAGGCGCTCTTGGATCGTGGATGGGGCAGACCGGATTCGTCCGTCAACGTGTCCAGCACCGTAAGCATTACGCATGAACAGGCATTAGCGGCGTTGATGGAGGATCGCTCAGAACAGCAAGTAGCAGGCCCGCACTAAACGACGCGCGGGGGTATCTTTAGGGGTATCTGGTGATAGGCGAACTAAACATACCAATAAGAAACAGCGGCTTATCCAGCTAATGTGTTAGAGGCCTCGGCACCAGTAATAAAGATGAGTAACTTGGGGATAGTTGGGCACTTTAAGACCCCCTCCCTTTTTTTAGGAAAGAATCCTAAAGGACAGGGTGCCTTTTAATTGACAGTCGAAGTCTTCGCCGAGGCGAGGCCCCTGTCTTTTTGCCGCTCTGGTAGCGCATTGATAAGCCGGGATGCCTGGCTACGTTTTAACAAACACTTGCCCAAAAATTTCAATTCGCGTAACACAGATACATCGGCCTTGTAGGTTAGCGGCGAACGCTGGAAGCGTAGCCAGGGCTCCAATCCCCAAGATGCCGCGATATTGCAGGCATAAAACCATTTATCCGCTATTACTTTGCGAAACGCCAGAGTTGGATAGACTTGAGTGGCATCGTTAGCTTGGATCAATTGCTCGAACCATATTTCTAGACTTTCCAAGGAGTCTTTTTTAGGGCGAAACTGCCACGTGCTTATTGCATGATGCAGAGCGTATTCAGCGTCTAGGGGTTGAATTCCGAGATTCGCAAGTTGTTGTCGGCGTATGCGATCCGCCATGGCACGCTGCTTGCCACCGCTTTTTCTTCCCGCGCTTTCGGCGTGTACCCGATAATGCAGGAGTATGTCCGGCAGGTTGGCAAATTTGGTATACGCGGCCGCGCGCGCCCAAAGATCGTAGTCTTGGGCGTGGGTAAAGCTTGCATCGTAGCGAAGATGAACTTCATTCAGGAGGTGGCGCGATATCATGACCGCGGGGTGGGCGAATCCCGAATCAAAAATAAGACTCGAGCGAATCATTGCATCGTCGTTAAAAAATCCGGCCAAGGCCCCGGATTTTTTCCCTATGACCTCAATTCCACTACCACATATGCCGATGTCGGTATGATGTTCCAGAAATGCCACCTGCTTTTCAAGTCTTTGCGGCAGGCTGATATCGTCGCAATCCATGCGAGCAATGTAGCGGCCAGTGCTGGAATCGATCCCCTTATTCAGTGATGACGCCAATCCAATATTTTTTTCATTGATGAGCAGCCGGATTCTGGTATCGGAGTAGGATTTGATAATTTCGACGCTGGCGTCTTTCGAGCCGTCATCGATAATCAAAAACTCGAAGTCGGTAAAAGTTTGTTTCAGTATGCTGTCGATGGCGGCGCGTAGATAGCGCTGTCCATTGTACACGGACATTAATACCGTGACTTTAGGCGGCTGCATGCTGGGAGACTCCCTTGGGAAGCATGGAGAAAGATGGATAGCCAATCTGTGGCGGGGTCAACACCATGTAGATTTTCCTTTGTTTGTAATTGCCGGTTACGCTGGAAACTGGTGATCGATAGTAGAAGACCAGGTGCCGCAAGTTTGTGCGATAGCCAACATTAAGTCCGGAAAGCTACCGCTGTTAAATGACAATAGAATGACAGTCGGTATGTATTGTGGGTTTCTACGGATAGATGCGCGCTATTTCCAGGGGTTGGCTCGCCAGGAAATTTTTCAAATTGTGGTAAATTTAAGTCTCTGGGGCCTTGGGACTGAGGTGGAGGGAGTCAAGCGCACAAGGCTGTTTTAGGCCTAACCGCGTCACAGAGAGGTCTTGACAGTCTTTATTAAAAACTGTGCTGTTTTGAACAGAATATTGTAAAATTAGCCCGATAAATCGAATAACTTGCCAAGTGCAAAAGGCATCTAAACATAATGCAAACATGGTTAGTCACAGGCGGCGCTGGTTTTATTGGGTCGAATTTTGTCTTGGCGGCACGTAAGCACAACCTAGCCCGGATTATTAACCTCGATCTGCTGACCTATGCCGGTCATCGGGAGAATCTGGCAGGCCTTGGGGACGACGAGAAACACGTCTTTGTTGAAGGTGACATGGGCGACGCGGCGCTGGTTGCCAGGCTCTTGGTCGATTACTCGCCTGCGGCGATTATTAATTTCGCCGCCGAATCCCACGTGGACCGCTCGATACTCGGTCCTCAGGCATTTATCCAGACTAATATTGTTGCTACCCATGCACTGCTGGCCACTACCCTGGCTTATTGGAAACGACTGGATGAAAAATCCCAGGCCGGATTTCGTTTCCTACATGTTTCCACGGATGAAGTGTACGGTAGCCTCGAAGCCGAAGCACCGGCGTTTACAGAAAGCCACCCTTACCAGCCAAATTCGCCCTATGCCGCCAGCAAGGCGGCGGCCGACCACCTGGTGCGCGCCTATCACCACACCTACGGCTTGCCGACCCTCACCACTAATTGTTCTAACAATTATGGGCCCTATCAGCACCCTGAAAAGTTGATCCCGCTGGTAATACTGAATGCACGCGCTGGCAAGCCGCTGCCCATATATGGTGACGGCAAACAGGTGCGCGACTGGCTGTATGTAGAGGACCACTGCGCCGCCATACGCGCGGTACTAGCTAAGGGCCGGCCGGGAGAAACCTATAACGTGGGCGGCGATAGCGAGCGTACCAATCTCGAGATCGTACATATGATCTGCCGCTTTCTGGATCTGTTGCATCCGGAAACCGACCCGCATGGTTGCATGATCACCCATGTGGCGGATCGTCCGGGTCATGATCGGCGCTACGCCATCGATTCGCAAAAACTCAAACGCGAACTGGGCTGGCGCCCGGAAACCTCGTTCGATCAGGGTCTGGCGGAGACCGTACGCTGGTATCTGTCGCAGCAAGATTGGATCGCGGCGGTGTGTTCCGGCCAGCATCAGGAGTGGTTGCAGGTGAACTATGGCACGCGTGCCGTCTCGGTACAGCGCGGAGGAAAAAAGTGAAGGGCATCATACTCGCCGGCGGTGCCGGTACGCGCCTAGCGCCATTGACCCAGGTTATCAGCAAGCAACTATTGCCGGTGTACGACAAGCCCATGGTGTACTATCCCTTGTCGACACTGATGCTGGCCGGCATACGCGACATCGCAATTATATCTACGCCGCAAGATCTGCCGCGCTTCCGCAAGCTTTTACGCGATGGCAGCCATCTCGGGCTACGATTTGAGTATATTGAACAGCTGCGTCCCGAAGGTATCGCCCAGGCGTTTATTTTGGCGCGCCAATTTCTGAATGGTGCATCGGTGGCGCTGGTGCTGGGGGATAATATTTTTTATGGTCATGGTCTGGCGCAGCAAACCCAAGCCGCAGCCCAGATCCAGCACGGCGCCACGGTATTTGCCTACCGCGTCAGTGATCCGCAACGTTATGGTGTGGTGGAGTTCGATGTCCAAGGGCGCGCCATAGCGATCGTGGAAAAGCCTGCGCAACCGCGTTCAAACTACGCCGTCACCGGCCTGTATTTTTACGACGCGCGCGTGTGCGATATTGCCGCGGCGCTCACGCCCTCGGCACGCGGTGAACTGGAGATCACCGATGTGAATCGGGCGTACCTTGCAGAGGGCAGTTTGCGTGTGGAAAAACTGGGACGCGGCAGCGCCTGGCTGGATACCGGCACCCACGAAGCGCTGCACCAAGCGGCTAACTATGTCCAGGCCATAGAAGCGCGGCAGGGCCTCAAAGTGGCATGTATAGAAGAAGTGGCGTATATCATGGGTTACATCGACCAGGCACAAATAGAGAAGTTGGGCCAGAGTGCGGGACATGAGTATGGCGCTTACCTACGAGATGTGGCGATCCACGGGCGCGAGGCGCCTTGACCATGGAGATCATCGATACCCCACTCGCCGGCCTGAAGTTGCTCCAGCCCAAGGTGTATAGCGATACGCGTGGCTATTTTCTGGAGCTACACAACCGACGCGATCTGAAAAATGCTGGTTTTAGCGAGATGTTCGTCCAGGACAATCTGTCGTTCTCACATCGAGGCGTGTTGCGCGGCCTGCACTACCAGTACCCGGCCTGGCAAGGCAAGTTGGTGAGTGTAATCGCGGGCGAAATTTTCGACGCGGTGGTGGATATCCGCCGCGATTCGCCCACCTTCGGGTTATGGTACGGAACCGTGTTGTCGGCAGCGAACGCTACGCTACTGTATGTACCCCCCGGCTTTGCCCACGGGTTTTGTGTTACCAGCGAGTCGGCACACGTGCTCTATAAGGTCACTGATTATTATCAACCTGCCCACGAGCATACCCTGATGTGGAACGATCCCGCTGTCGGCATCCAGTGGCCCCTACAGGAACCGTTGCTGTCCGCGAAGGATGCGCAAGGCAAGCCGCTCCAGGCGCTGGTGCTGCCGGCATGAAGATCCTGCTCTTCGGTAGTCGCGGGCAACTGGGCACGTATTTAACGCCGGTGCTGGGTACATTGGGAGAGATCGCCGCTTATGACCGGCAGGAGTGCGATCTTATGGATCTGGCGGCGGTACGCCGGGTTATCCTGCAGGAGCGGCCTAATATTGTCGTGAATGCATCGGGCTATACCGCGGTAGATCAGGCGGAGGCCGACGTCGTCGTGGCCCAGCGTGTCAACGCCGAAGCGCCCGCGGTCATGGCGGAAACCGCGCGCGAACTCGGCGCATTGCTGGTGCATTACTCCACTGACTATGTTTTTGCTGGCACCGCACGCGTCCCATATGCCGAGGAGGCCGAACCTGCGCCTATGGGAATATACGGCGAGACTAAACTGGCGGGCGAACAGGCCATCGCCGCTAGCGGTGTGCACCATCTTATTCTTCGTACCGCATGGTTGTATTCCAATCACGGTAAGAACTTTTTCAAGACCATGCTAAAGCTTGCAGATGAGCGCAGTGAGTTGCGCGTGGTGCACGATCAGACCGGTAATCCCACCTATGCAAAACTTGTGGCCGCTAACACCGCAAACATGCTCGCACAAATGTTCGACCATGGGCGGCTGGTGGCGGACCGTTGCGGCCTGTATCACGTGGCATGCCAGGGCAGCACCACCTGGTATGAGCTCGCCAAGAATATCATGCAGTTGGCTGGCAAGGCCGACAGCGTGCGCGTTATTCCTATTGTTACCGCTGACTATCCCACACCTGCGCGGCGCCCGGCGTATTCGTCTTTGAGCACGAAAAAACTCGCGCGTGTATTCGATCTGCGTTTACCCGCCTGGCAAACCGGGCTGGAACAGTGTTTTGCTGAACACGTCTCTAGCGGATAGCGCCGAGGTACTGCGCCAGGACGGCCCCTTCAACGGTCGCTTGTCGGGTTTTGTCGCGCGCCCCACCCAGCAGGACATGGCGGCTCGTATTGAGCAGGCCATCGCAGAGGCTACCGTATTCATTGCCGAATCTGGCACCGGAACCGGCAAGACCTTGGCGTATCTGGTCCCGGCGATGCTATCGGGCAAGAAAATTCTCATCTCCACTGGCACTAAGACCCTGCAGGATCAATTGTTCCTGCACGATCTTCCTGCAATCCGCAGCGCTCTAGCGACCCCCGTCACCACTGCGCTGCTCAAGGGGCGGGCGAATTATCTGTGCCTGCATCGCCTAGAGCGCGCCGAGATCGAAACCCGGTTTGCCAGCGGCGGGCGCAGCGCCCACCTGGCGGCGATACGGGAATGGGCGGGGCGTACCCACACCGGCGATACCAACGAGCTCGCTGACGTTCCCGAGGACGCGGATGTCTGGCCCTTGGCCACGTCCACGTCCGATAACTGTATCGGCAGTCAATGCGGTTATTTTAATCGGTGCTTTGTGAACAAGGCGCGGCGCGATGCCCTGGACGCCGATATATTGGTCGTCAACCATCACTTATTTTTTGCCGATTTGGTTTTGCGCGAGGAAGGCTTTGGGCAATTATTGCCGGGTGTGGATGCGGTGATTTTCGACGAGGCCCACCAGTTACCGGAAATCGCCAGCAATTTTTTCGGCAGCAGTGTGAGCAGCCAGCAGTTGATCGGGCTCAGCCGCGATACCATCACCGAGGAGCTCAAGGAACACAGCGCCGTGGACGGATTGGAGGCGGCGGCGCGGCGTCTGGAAAAGTCGGTCGCCGATCTGCGGCTTGCCATGGGCATGGAACCGCGCCGCGCGGCTTGGAGCAAGCTGGAGCAACTCAAGCCGTTCCATGGCGCTCTGCAAGAAACCCGTGACGCGCTGATACAGTTATCGAGCTTGCTAGAGCGCGCCGCCGCCAAGGGCACGGGGTTGGCCAGTTGTTGGCGACGCTCGCAGGATACCCTCGATCGCCTTTTTTTACTGAGTGCGAGCCCGCCACCGGACCATGTGCCGTGGTTTGAGACTGGTGTGCGCAATTTTGTACTGCGCCTGACCCCCATGGACATCGCCGCACCGTTCCGGCTATGCCTGACCGCTGGCACCAAGGCATGGATTTTCACCTCGGCCACGCTCGCGGTGGGAAAAAGCTTCGAGCATTTTCAGACGCAGATGGGTTTGGAGATGGCGCAGACCGCCCAATGGGAAAGTCCCTTCGACTATAAAACTCAAGCACTGCTGTATGTTCCGCGCGGCCTGCCGCCACCGTCGGCTGCGGATTACACCGAGCGCGTGGTGGAACTGGCCTTACCGGTACTCGAGGCCAGCCGCGGGCGGGCGTTTATGTTATTCACCAGCCACCGCGCCTTGAAGCGTGCCGCCGAAATCCTGCCAACCAAGATCAATTACCCGCTACTGGTCCAGGGAAGCATGCCGCGTTCCGAACTGTTGCAGCGTTTCCGTGACCTCGGCAACGCGGTACTCCTGGGAACGGGAAGTTTCTGGGAAGGGGTGGATGTGAGAGGTGAGGCACTATCGGTGGTAATAATCGACAAACTACCGTTTGCCGCACCCGACGATCCGGTATTGCAGGCGCGCGGTGAGGTCATGGAAGGCCAGGGCCGCAGCGCTTTCATGGAGTATCAGCTACCGAATGCCGTCATTGCCCTCAAGCAGGGGGCCGGACGCCTGATCCGCGACGTGCACGACAAGGGTGTATTGATGCTGTGCGATCCACGTTTGCTCAGTAAGGGTTATGGGAAAGTCTTTCTTGCCAGTCTTCCACCCATGCGGCGCACCCATGATTATGAACTTGTCAGCGCATTTTTTTCCGACTGTGTGTAACATTGTGGTGATTACGAGGCACTATTCTATGAAAGTCACTACGCCATGCTGTAAATCGAAGTCGGTTCTAGTCGGGTGGGTATTCAGTTTCATGTTAATAGTCAGCGCCTGTGCAACGCCGGTGGCGTCGCCTTTGAAACTGGCGATCAAGGCACCTACGCAAGTGGAAAATGGAAACTTCGTGCCGTTCTTGATTACCTTCAGCCGACCGCTGGTCAGTGGCGAGGTGCTCACCGTGATGGCGGATAATGAGATGGTATGCACCATCAAGCCATCGGGAGGAGTAGTGCTGTCGGCGTTCTCTGGTCGCGCCAGGATGTTGCATTCCGGCGCATTACAGGCGCTGGTCATCGTTCGAGACGGCGCCCAAATAAGAGCGGCTGAACAGGTCAGTGTGACTCGAGGGGCGGCGATACCCGACAGCGGCGTATCCGGTAACTCCCATAAAGTCCAGATTCAGGGGAAAGAGCTCCTGATCGTGTTTGTCAACGACATGGCGCGCACCGGATTTATCGAATCCGCCACTATTACCCTGGAGGATGGTCAGATACAGATTCAAGGTTCGCCGTTGCTCGCGGAAAAACCCCAGCTTGGTTTTAAAACCCCTAACTCCCTTAAAAAAGTTGAAGTGACCGCGGTTACCGACTCCAGTCGCTAGCGTAAGGAAAGGACATGCTCCGCTACGATGCTGCCGAAGATTCAAAACCCTTTTCCGAGGCCTGTGAGCGTAACAAAGAAGCCATAGTTGGCGTTTTGCGCCAGGTGTTGGCACGTAGTAGCCAGCGGGTTCTGGAAATAGGCAGCGGAACCGGTCAGCATGCGGTCTTTTTCGCCGCCGAACTTCCGCATCTGTGCTGGCAGACCAGTGATCTGGCCGCTAATCATCCGGGTATCCAGGCCTGGATACGCGCATCAGGCCGCGCGAATGTACTTGCGCCCTGCGTGCTCGACATGGATGCGCCGGTGTGGCCGGTACAGAATATGGATGCAATTTTTTCCGCCAATACGGCACACATCGTCGCCTGGCCGCAGGTGGAGAATTTATTTCAGGGTGTGGGGCGCACACTACAGGCCCAAGGCCTTTTTTGTCTGTATGGCCCGTTTAATTATCGCGGTGAATTTACTAGCGCGAGTAACGCCCAATTCGATGCCTGGCTCAAGCAGCGCGACGCGCGCAGCGGGATTCGGGATTTCGAGGCGTTGGATAGGCTAGCGCAACAGCAGGGCATGGTGTTGCAGGATGACTATGCCATGCCAGCTAATAACCGAACGCTGGTCTGGCGCAAGAGCCCATGAGTGTAAGCTGTCGCGTTTAATTTTGTGTGAGGAGACGCCCCGTGCCCATGCCCCTGAATGATAACCGTGAGGAGATGCAATCCCTGAAGAACATTACCACTGTGGTATATGTCCTCCAGGCTTTGTCATTTTTTCTTGGCGTCACCTCGATCGTCGCGATAATAATTAATTACGTAAAACGTCCCGAGGTCAGCAGCACGTGGCTGGCGTCACACTTCCGCTGGCAGATGAGAACTTTTTGGTTCGGCTTGCTGTGGATGGTGGTGGGGGCGCTGACCCTCATACTGGCGGTGGGATATCTTGTAATCACGGTCAACGCCATATGGATAATTTATCGTATCGTCAAAGGTTGGCTGTATCTCCATGATGGCAAACCCTTATATGTGGTCGGTAACTATTGAACATACTCGCCATTGAAACCTCTACCGAAGCCTGTTCCGTTGCCGCTTGGCACGATGGGCAGGTGATAGAACGCTTTGAGTTAGGACGCCAGCACTCCCAGCGCCTACTTGCTATGGTCGCTGAGGTGCTCGCCGACACTGCGTGGTCGCTGACCCAATTGGATGCGCTGGCCTTTGGACGCGGACCTGGCTCATTCACCGGTCTACGCATAGGTGCCGGCGTGGTGCAGGGCCTGGCCTTCGGTGCCGATCTGCCGGTGGTACCGGTATCCACCTTGGCGGCGCTGGCCCAGGGCCAGGGCGAACCGCGCCTGCTGGCGGCGTTGGATGCGCGCATGGGGCAGGTGTATTGGGCTTTATTTAGCAACGTAGCGGGAATGATGACTCTGGTCGGGTCCGAGCACGTAACGGCGCCGGCCGATATGGTATTGCCACCGGGTGATACCTGGGCGGGCGTAGGTAGCGGCTGGGATGTGTATGCCGATGTCATATTGGCGCGGGTCGGTGTCGGTATCAGCCATTGGCATCCACAGGTTTGGCCACGGGCGCGCCATGTGGCGGAACTGGGGGCGGCGGGTTATGCCCAGGGCTGTGCGGTGTCGGCGGAACAGGCACTGCCGGTGTATGTGCGGGATGAGGTTGCACATAAGATGGTGCCGCGGGTTTGAATGTCGTTGCTAAACATCTGTAAGATCGTACGCGCTCCCGCGCGGGCTTTAAACCCTAATGGCGGGTCCCGCCCCGGCCGCTCTCGCGCATCCATGCGCTGCGCGGCACTCGCACAACCCTGTGCATCGCGGGCGGGTTAAATTTTTTTGGGCACAATTAAGTTTACAAAATAAGGCTTGAGATCACGCGCCGGGCG
>JANOTM010000140.1:0-11848 GCA_031416355.1 Gammaproteobacteria bacterium | reverse complement strand
AAATGCTCCCGGCGTTGCCCTACCTCCTCGGCGGCGGTTCCCGACAGCGCTCTACCTCCTCCATCCCTGGAGTCGTGCATCCATGCAGTCGTCCCACGGGGAGAAGGGCTAAAAACCCCTCTCCTGCGGGAGGTGAGGCGGAAACAGGAAAAGGTCCTGTGGACCTTTTCCCCGCCGAACGGGCGCAGACGATGTTTCTGCGCCCCGGCGGGAAGTAGGGGTGAGGGCCGCAGGGATGCCGGAGGACGAGCCACGCATGGAGCAGTTGCCGGAGGGCCGGAACTAGCAGCAAGGCCCGCTCATTTTGTTAGGGACTCTTAGCGAAACCCAGAACCGATCGCCGCCGAAAATGACCTGGGGAACCCAGCGAGTGGTGTCTGCGTGCATGTCAGCAGGCGCATCCAGTCAACTGCATGCGGATGCTCCAGTGGTCGATGGCGGGTGGGTTCGACACAGTTCATTTTAAGAGTTTTTAGTAAGATGCTTGAGGCTGAACTTTGAATATAACAAAATATTCTCTCTTGTCCAGCACGCGCCCACCTCAGGCCCAAGGACTGTATAGTGTTATAGATTCTTTATGCGTAGCCATTGATCTCTATGTAATAACCCCCGGCATTCAGCCGCACTGTGCGGTTGAATGCCGGGGGTTATTGGTGCTATGTAAGTCCGAGAGAATATCTATTCCCTGAAAACTACTGTACCCGTATGTCGTTATGCACCGATTTCACGCCGGCAACACCGCGCGCAAGCTCGGCGGCTTTATTGGCTTCGTGCCGGGTGTCGGCAGTACCGCCCAAGTGCACGACCCCTTTTTTGGTATCGACATCAATGCGCAGCCCACTGACTTCTTTGTCGGCCAGTAGTGAGGATTTCACCTTGGCGGTGATAGCAGCGTCATCGACGTAGTCACCGGTACTCTGTTGTGTCCGGGTACCCGCACATCCGGCCAGTACCAGCAGCATTATCGTCATCCACACAAAACTTTTATTCAGCGAATTTTTCATCGTTGAGTCCTCTTCTTAAATGATATCACCGGTTACTAAATCGGGAAAATTTTTTCTGCAAACGCGACAACATGCTTCATCCGAACCTTGCCCAACCGAGGACGCTGAAATTTGGGTTTCAGCATTTTTAAAAGGTTGTTTCTGAGCGTTGGCGTGTTTTTACTCCGCACAGATTAAACCCGTTTAGATACCCCGTATTCTGTGCGTTACTGAACATATATCAGCGTTGGGCGGGAATGTTTATCTCGACCGAGTGTTCGTGGTGGTCATTGATGAGAGGAATGGTTAGCTCGTGCTGCTCTATGTTATCCACCGTCACGCGTACTGCGCCCGCTTCAGCGGCCACTTGCAGGACGCTAATGTGGTAGAGGGTGTCGTGATAGCGATAATGTATTTTGAAGGCATCCCAACCTGCCGGAAAACAGGGAGTGATACGCAGTTTGTCCACGTCCAATTTTAACCCCAAGAGGGATTCCAAAATTAACCGATACATCCAACCGGCCGAGCCGGTATACCAAGTCCAGCCTCCGCGTCCGATGTGGGGGGCGAGGGCGTAGACATCGGCAGCGACGACATACGGTTCGACTTTATACGTGGCTACCCCTTCCGGCGTACTGCCGTGGGCCACGGGGTTGATCATGGACATGACTTGCCACGCGCGTCTGCTGTCACCCAGGGCAGCGAATGCCATGGCCGTCCAGATGGCTGCGTGGGTGTACTGGCCGCCATTTTCGCGCACGCCCGGGACGTAGCCTTTTATATACCCCGGATCCAAGGGCGACTTGTCGAAAGGCGGATCCAACAGTTGCACCAGTCCATGATCGCGGCGCACCAGGCGCTGATCCAGGGATTCCATGGCCAGGCGGACACGTTCGGCATTGCCCGCGCCCGACAGCACCGACCAGCTTTGCGCGATGGAATCGATCTGGCATTCGGTGTTGGCCGCCGATCCCAGGAGCGCGCCGTCGTCGAAGTAGGCGCGCCGGTACCAGGCACCATCCCAGCCGTGCTGTTCGAGATTTTGGCGCAACTGCACCGTGTGCGTCTGGCAGACCTCGACGAAGGCGTGATCGCCGCGTAGACGCGCCACCTCACTGAAGCGCGTGAGCACGTCATACAGGAAAAATCCCAACCAAACGCTTTCGCCTTTGCCGTGGATACCGACGAGATTCATGCCATCGTTCCAATCGCCGCTGCCCATGAGTGGCAGGCCGTGGACGCCGAATTTGACGCCGTTCAGAATGGCGCGTACACAATGTTCATACAGGCTGGCGCTGGCGTATGACTGGTTAGGAAGGTCGTAATACGAGTCCGCATCCTTATCGACGGGGCGGCCTTCGATAAACGCGACGGTTTCATCCAGCACCGCCATATCGCCGGTAGCAAGTACATAACGGCAAGTGGCCAAGGGCAGCCACAGGAAATCATCCGAACAACGGGTGCGCACGCCCCGGCCCATGGGTGGATGCCACCAGTGCTGCACGTCGCCCTCGGGGAACTGGCGCGAGGCGCACAGTAGTAATTGATCGCGTAGCAAGTGGGGAGCGGCATGTACCAGGGCCATGGTGTCTTGCAGCTGATCGCGAAAACCAAATGCGCCACCCGATTGATAATATCCGCTGCGTGCCCACAGGCGGCACGCCATGGTCTGGTACACCAGCCAACCGTTGGCCAGGACGTTAAGCGCTGGATCCGGGGTTTCCACTTGTACGCAGCCGAGAGTATGGCGCCAGTGTTCCCTCACCTTTTCCAAAACGGCCTGTGCCGCCGCCGGTCCGCGGAAGCGACGCACCAGCTTGGCCGCTCCCTCCGCGTCTGAGCCTACACCGAGTATGAAACGGATTTCGTGGGTTTGGTCGGGGGCCAGGTCGAAAGAAACTTGAAGTGCGCCGCACGGGTCGAGGGCGGCGCCTACTTTACCGGAAAGCCGCGCGCGCGCCATAGCGGCCGGGCTCTTGAGCGAGCCGTTACGCCCGAGGAATTCAGTGCGGTCGCCGCTGTAGGTGCGGTTGCCTTCGCCCACGTCGCCCAGGTCAAAGAAAGCGACGCGTCCGGCGAACTCCATGTTATAGCGGTTGTGCGCGTATAGGGCGCCGGTGCTGGAGTCGATTTCCGTGATGACGTGCATGCTCGATTTTTGCCGCAGATCGCCCAACACCCATTCCACGTAGCCAGTGGCGGACAGATGGCGCGATTGCCCGGATTCGTTGCGTACTTTTAACACCGCAAACTTGACTGCGCTGTCCAGGGCCACGTAAACCCATAGCTCCGAGCGTATGCCGTTCTCCAGGTGTTCGAAGACGCTATAACCGAATCCATGCCGCGTAACGTAGGCCCCGGCGCCGCGTATGGGCAAGGGCGTGGGCGACCAAAATTCCCCGCTGTCTTCATCGCGTATGTAAAAGACTTCCCCCCCGGTATCGCTCACCGGATCGTTGTGCCAGGGCGTGAGGCGGAACTCGTGGGCGTTTTCGCTCCAGGTATAGGCCTGGCCGCTTTCCGAGATCACCGTGCCGAAATCCGGGTTCGCCAGTACGTTGACCCACGGCGCCGGCGTTATTTGCCCAGGTTCGGTGATAATAACGTACTCGCGGCCATCGGGTGCAAAGCCACCGAGACCATTGAACATGGCGAGATTGCGCGTCGGATGCGGCATGCTCGTGTGACTAGCGGCGCTGGCGGCGCGGGTAGATAAGAGGCGCGGTACTTGTATGTCGGCGGCACCTCGGCGACTGATTTGTTCATCCAACGTTCCGCGGTTATCGGTAACGATGACGCGCGCGACGGCCTGTAGTAGAGCGCGGTCCTCGTTCGATATTTGCTCGCCCGGTCGCACAAAGATGCCGCCCGGCCGGTCTACCACATGGGCTTCCAGGCCCACCGCAATCAGCCCCATGATGTGGTCGTGTAGTAGTTGCCGATAACCGGCATGGTCTTCGTTCCAGATCACGAGATCCACGGCCAGTCCTTTTAAACGCCAATATGCATGCGCCTGGACCATCTGGCGAACCAGGTCGATGTTCGCTATGTCATGTATCTGCACCAGCACGATGGGCAAATCGCCGGAAATGGCATAGCCCCATAAACCGGATTGGCCACGGCGATTCGTAATAAGAACGGTGGCCTCGGCGCGTAGCGAGGGATTGGCATAAATAATAGAGTTGGCCAGGCGTCCATACAGCTGCGTATCGATTTCGGTGGCGTTGATTTGCCGCAACACCACTTGATTGTGAGTCCACGCCAGGTCGAAGACCCGATCGGCCAGGCGCCGGTCCTGATATTTTTCGATCAGGCTTAAAGCCGCATCGCGTGTTGTGCTGATGCCGGAGATGACGTCTATGGTAGCGGTTTCATCCACCTCCAAAGTGACGCGGCAGCGTATGGAAACGATGGGATCGAGCACCGAACCCTGGCTGCCGGAGAGTGTCTCCGACGATGAACTGGTTAGTACTTGCGGATCGGCAACGGTATTGCCACGGCCTATAAATTTAAGCCGGTCGGTTTCGTAGGATACTTCTCCGACATTTTTTGCATGTATCGCCATCTGGTGGAACAACCACGGTGCGTGTTCGTCACGTGAGCGCGGCCGGCGCATACAGAGGATCGCCTGACGTGTTGGTACGATTTCGGTCTGTATGAAGAGATTACTGAACGCCGGGTGCAGGGCGTCCGCAGCCGCCACCGCCAGAACGACTTCGGCATAACTGGTGATCTCGATAGTGCGACGCCCACGCCCCAGATTGGTGATGTGCAGCCGGCGTAATTCGATATCGTCCTCGGGAGAAACGACGATTTCGGTATGGGTGTCGAAATCGTGATCGGTGCGCCGAAATTCCACGCGTCCTTCCGAGAAAATCACCTCGTAGCGCTTAGGCTGTTTCAGGGTCGGCTGATAGGCGGTCGACCAATAGGCGTTGGTGGCGACATCGCGCAGATAACAGAAGGTGCCCCAGTTGTCACAGGTCGTGTCTTCGTGCCAGCGGCTGACGGCCAGGTCTTTCCAGCGGCTATAGCCGCCGCCGGCATTGGTGATCATGACGTTGTAGCGGCCATTGGATAGGAGCTGCACTTCGGGAGTCGGCGTGTGCGGTGTGCTGAAGGTGCGCATCGGTGGGGCCAGGTCGCTGGACGTGATGCGCAATTCGGAAAGCTTAGCGGTGTGTGACTCGATGACCGTTACCTTGGGAATACGTTCTTGCAACAACAACATGGTCGCTTGGAACGAGGGCTCCGCTTCGAACCGTTTTTGCATCGGGCGATCCAGTAGAAAATAGGCCAGCGACAGCAGGCTCATGCCCTGGTGATGTGCCATGAATGATCGCACCACCGCGCTCGTCTGTCCGCGCGGTACCCGCGTCGGGGTGTAGTCGATGGCTTCGTAGAGGCCGAATTTCCCTTCCAGGCCGGCGGCGGCGAGTCGCTCGAGGTTCACACACGCCTCCTCGGGCATGACCATCAAAGCCAGCATCGAGGCGTATGGTGCAATAACCAGGTCCTCGGTGAGCCCACGCTTGAATCCCAGGCCGGGTACGCCGAATGCACGGTACTGGTAGTTGAGACGTACATCCGTCATGTTGTAGCCCGATTCCGACATACCCCACGGCAGGCCACGTTGCTTGGCATATTCGATCTGCCGGGCCACCGCCGCCTTATAGGTTTGATCGAGTAGCGTATGCTCGTAGGTCGGCATCACTAGTAACGGCATTAGATATTCGAACATCGAGCCGCTCCACGAGAGCAGCACCGGCGCACCACCGGTGGAGGTGAGCTGGCGCCCCAAGGCGAACCAACTTTCTTGCGGCAATTGCCCTTGGGCAATGGCCACGAACGTGGAGAAGCGTGCTTCCGACGCCAGCAGATCGTAGTGACTCGTGTCGAGCCGGCGCTCACCCACGTTGTATCCGATGGCCAGCAAATGACGGGTTTTGTCGAACAGGAAATCATACTCGATGGCGGTGAGATCCAGTGCCTGCAGCGCCAGATTCTCGATTGCGGCTAGGCGCTCATGGGCATGGCGGCCGGCCTCGGTGACGAGTTGTTGAAACTCCTGCAACCATGCACGGTCCGCGGACGCCGGTTGTGCTTCGAGCCGGCGTGCGATAATGGCCAGCCAGTCACGTTCGAGTCCGACCAATTCGCCCAGCATGGGTATCCTGTCGCTGCCGGGAAATGGCCGCAGCCTTTCCGCAGCGGCGGGCAGTTCCGACCAAGGGGCAAGAAACATCAGTTCATGTAACGCGTCCTGACACTGCCGTGCGAGTGCCTGCGCCCACCACCGCGCCGGACTCTCGGGTGCGCCATCTAGGGCATCGACTATGCGTGTCGTGGTCGATGCCGTTCTTTCAAGGAACACGCGCACCGCGGTAAGCGTTGCCGGCCTGGAGGTATAGTTGGCTTCCAGATCTTTCACCAAAACAACGGCGGTAGCGGGCGTCGCTTTTTTCGATGCATCCACCAGTAGCATGAGCGTATCGCACAAGCCGTCGAACCAGCGCGCAGGGAGGATACTTTGATCCCGGAGGGCGCTAAGACCCGGTCGCAAGGTAAGCAGGTGGCCCACGAGATTTCCGCTGTCTACCGATGAGATATAGATGGGGTGCAGCGGTTTTAGCGACTGTGTGTCGTACCAGTTGTAGAAGTGGCCGCGGTGTCGTTCCAGGCCAGTCATGGTGGTGAGCGCATTGGACGTGCGCTCTATGAGTCGCCCGGCGGAAATATAGCCGAAGTCATAGGCCGTTAAATTAGCCAGCAACGACAAGCCCATGTTAGTCGGCGACGTGCGATGGGCGACCACGTCTACCGGATGTTCTTGATAGTTATCCGGCGGTAGCCAGTGATCGTCCGGCCCGACGTAGGCCTCGAAAAATGCCCACGTCTTGCGCGAAATTTTTCTAAGAAAGAGGGTCTGTCCGCTGGATAGCTTTACCGCACGCGGCGCGCGCGGCTGGCTGATCCACCAGGCGAGGGCGGGAGCGGAAGCCCACAGCAACAATATCGGCCACGCCGCCGCCAGCGCCGCCGGTTTTGCTATGGCTAGATAGCTTGTGATGGCGCTCGCGAGTGCCGGTGCGCTCCACATAGAATGGTAATAGCGAGCCAGACTACCCTGAGGCTTGCTATCGGGACTGTTTGCAGGTGACCATTCGAGCAGCCGTTTCTGAGTGACCAACATGCGCACTGCAGTGCGTGCGATTGCATCGAGGCTTATGTAGGCCTCGTAAGGGAGACAGGCGACGTTAAACGCTATTTGCGCGAAACGCTGAACCGTGGCCCAGAGTATGGTGGTGATATGCTGGCTCGGCAACATCTCCGCCGGCTTCTGAAATATCTCTAAAATGGAGGGGACCAGGGACGGCAACAGCAAAATACCGATTACCATCCAGGTCCAAAACCAGGACGGCGTCAACAGCGTCCAGCCTAGTATCAGCAGCAGCGTCAGCGCTGCTGGCACGAGACTGCGCCGCAGGTTATCCAAGAGTTTCCAGCGCGACAGTGCCGACAATGGATTTTTCAGACGGCTCGGGCGTTTCAAACCGGGAACGCCGGGCAATAACCAGCGCGCGATCTGCCAGTCTCCGCGTATCCAGCGGTGGCGGCGGCGCATGTCAGAAATGTAGTGCGCCGGATATTCTTCGTATAGCTGGACATCGCTTAACAGGCCGGCGCGTACGTAGCACCCTTCCAGCAGGTCGTGACTCAGAATCCGATTTTCGGGAAAGCGCTCACCCAAGGCGCGTTCGAATACATCGACATCGTAGATGCCCTTGCCGATGAATGAGCCTTCATCGAACAAATCCTGATACACATCGGACACCGCCCGGGTATAGGGATCGATGCCCGGCTCGCTGCCACACAGCCGTGCGTAAAGAGTCCGGTTGGTGCTGGGTAGGCTTACGGCCACCCGCGGCTGAAGGATGCCATAGCCCTCGCATACCCTTTGCTTGGTCTGGTCGTAGCGCGCGCGATTTAGAGGATGCGCCATGGTAGCGGCAAACTGGCGTGCGGAGTCGCGTGGAAGCTGGGTATCGCTGTCCAGGGTAATAACGTATTTTACTTGCGACAAGATTGCAGTATTACCAACGATGCGGGAAAAGGGGCCGCTGCCCTGATTCTGCGGCGCTCCGCGTAACAGTGAATTTAAATCCGCCAATTTTCCGCGCTTACGCTCGTAGCCCATCCAAATGTGGTCCTGCGCATTCCAACGGCGGGGGCGGTGAAAAAGAAAGAACGTATCAGCATGAGTGCCCGGGTATTTCTCGTTCAATTCCTCGATTCTTGTTTGCGCCAGTCGCAACAGCGGTTCATCTTCCGCTAAGGTTTGCGCGTGGGCGTCGGCAAAATCCGTGAGCAGGCCAAAGTGCAGGTTGACATCGCGATTCGCTAAGAAACGGACTTCCAAGGCCTCTATCAGATCTTCCGTGTCTTGTGCGCTGATAAGCAGTGTGGGCACCACCACCAGAGTGCGTGCCTGCGGCGAAATGCCGTGCGAGAAATCCATGCGTGGCAATGGCCGCGGCAGTGCTAGTAGCGTCGCCGCCCAATTTACCAGCGCCACTGCCAAATGGCTGACACCCAAGAGTGATACCACGCCCACCAGCGCCAGAGTCCAATTCTTCAACCCATAGTCGTAGGCCTTGGCCACGAATGCATTGGTGAATATGGCGCTGATGAATACTACTGCGCCTAGATACAGGGGCAAGGCAAATCGACGCGCCAGGCGCGATAAGTTCTCGGGCGCCGAGCGCCGCGCCTGTACCCTGTGCTCGAGTTGCGATAATCCCTGGGCGACCAGATAAAAACCGACGTGGGCACTGTGGTCGCCGCCGTCCTGCGGCTTGCTTGCGGCCGCCGCTTGCGCTAATTGAATCGCCGCATGTGCGACCTCTGATTCGGACAGCCGGCTGCGCCGGGCAATGTTTTCGATAATATGGCGGTAATGATCGCGCGTGGTAAAGTCCATGGCATAGTAGGTTTTAGCCGGATCTGCGTACAGCGTATGCTCGACGACACTCGTGGCCTCGACAAATTCACGCCAATCCATGGCCCCGAGAAATCGCAGGCTGGCGATACTATTACTGACGGAAACCTGATCCGCGGCCTGCTTTTGGTTGCCTAATTGCACCATTTGTTCAATGGTGAGGCCGGATTCCGCGAGTCGCTGTTCTATCCACGTCAGCGGCAATGCCAACGCCGCACTCTGGCCTTGCAGACGGCGCGCCAATTCTGAAACGAACGGTGTGGACATGGGGGGGTTGGATCGCACCATGTCGGCGGTCACAAGAATCAGGTTCTTGGGGTCGGTTTCGGCGATGCTGGTCATTAGATCCGCCCAGTAATCGGCGCGGTTTCTATCGATTCTACCGGCGGCGCTGCGCGCCGCCACGCGCCGCAGATTCTCGATCAGCGCCAGGCGCAGCATAATGGGGATGGCCCATAATTCACCCAGCTTGAGGACGGAAACGGTTTGGTAGGCCGCGACAAAACGCCGCAGACTATCCGGATCTAAACGCGCGTCACCATGCGAGATGGCCTCCAGGGCGATGTCATAGACGCGCGGTAATCCAGCGGAAGGTCCGCTAGCCAAACGTGGCAATTCACGGCTGTAGCCTTTAGGCAGGTGTCTCTTGGCGGTGCGTATCTGTTCTTCTATAAGGTAGAAGTTATCCAGCAGCCATTCGCCGGCCGGGGTAATGCGCCGGTTCGCCTTGACCGCCGCGGTCAGCAGGTTGCTTACGCCGATAAGAACGCTTTCGTTTGCCGCCAGGCGTGTGAGCAGGGGATCGGGCGCATGATCCAAAGTTAGTTTATGCGTGGCCGCGAGGCTGATGCCGTGCTGTTCCAGCTGATCGGCATTGAATAATTCCGCTCGCAGCGGTGGATCGTTCCCGAGATAACTAGGCGCCAACGGATTGCCCCGGAAATACGCCGGCAGATGCAGGGATTTCCGGAAAATCGCTTTGCCCGCGCCCGCTACCGGCAGCGCCGATTTTTTAAATGGACGTTTAAGGCGATTGAGTAAGCGCATCACAAAGTCATCCTTACAACAACAGTCCTTCCCGATGGCGTCCCTGATACATCATAAAACGATGACGCACTGCGTTAGGCAATCCCGCAACAGGCACCCGGCGCCGGGTTCGAGAGATTAGTGTAAGGGCGACGCCCACCTTAAGATTGTTATTGGTTCGTCGCCCGCGTTTTCAGTTAGCCGCCAGCATAACACGTGCCAGCGCGGTCCTTTAGGATAACGTGGACGGGGAGGAAAGGTAATAGGTGAAACTACGTGCTGCGGCGGGACTACCTGCTGTTATCGCGACGCCGGGATTGAGGATGGGATGTAATGAATTTACGCTCGAGTGTTCGATTTGTGTTCTTGCGTGCCCGCGACTCCGATTCTTTTCTTTGGACTGGTGCGTGTAGCAACTCGACTTTACAGACCGTCGCGCCCGCGCCCTTGGCGCCATACATTGCATGATCGGCGCGCTTTATTAAATCGTCATAGGTTTTTCCATCGGACGGATACATCGCACAACCGACGCTGGCGATAATATGGATCATATAGTTTTCGAAAGTATATGGCTTGCTCAGGCACGTGCGCACCTTAGACACGACTTCCGAGATCATGCTTAGTTTAGAGATTTCCGGCAGCATAAGGACAAATTCGTCCCCGCCGTAGCGGCAGGCGGTGTCCATGCCGCGGATACTCGCCGCCAGGCGTTCCGCCACCGCCTGCAGTAACCTATCTCCTGCGGTATGGCCGAGTTTGTCATTAACGCGTTTGAACTCGTCAAGATCGAGCAGCAACAGTGCCAGCGGCTTGCGCCGGCGCTCGGCCTGGGAAATGGCCTGGCTAAATCGGTCTTGCAGTAAATTGCGGTTGGGCAGGCCGGTTAGGCTGTCGTAATAAGCCATTTGATGGGCTTGCGCTTCTTTTTGAGCAAGTTCGTTGAGGGCTTGCAGGAGGGCGGCATTGCGCGCGGATAGGGCGCCGATTTTATGCCGGGCGCTTTCGATCTGTTGCCGGCACAGTGCTAGCGCCTGGGTGAGTTCGAGCAGGCGCGGCGCCATGGGTGCGCCGGTCAGGCCGTTGCTTGTATCGGTAATGACGGGTGGTTTGTCTTTAATTTTTATACCGCGTGTAGCATTACCGCATCTGTTGACACGTAATTCCCGCGACATAATATCCCTCTCCGTGTGGTCATCGCCCTGTGACGCCGCATTTCCTGCCGACACTCATTTCACTCCACGCTAACTTATACACATAGTTAGCGTCTACCACTGTGCGCTAATTAACATACAGGAATGAATTATTGATATTTTTCAATCCCATAATTGCGGTTTCTATAATTAAGTTATGTTATATAACGAACATAGTGGTTATGTACACAATCGAACATGGAGCATGATCCTGATATATTAAATTCATAGACTTTACAGATGTTATAGGGAAACCATATGCCAATGGTGACTGCTGACTTTTCTAGCCCAAAACAAAATCATTTTCTTGTCGCCTTATCGACAACGGATTTCGACCGCTTGCTGCCCGATTTGAAGCTCGTGCCCATGCTTTTAGGTAAGGTGATATATGAATCCGGTGTTTTATTGAGCCACATCTATCCCTATTACGATCGCCGAGCCAGGGAGAGCGAAGCGCTGGCGAGAAGCCCGCGATAGCTGGGCAGGGACTTAAGCGTAGAGCCATTATTGTGGCGCTTCCCAGCCGCAGGGCGGTCGCGGCTAAGAATACGCCGCGAGCCCGTGGCACACGGAAGTGCCAAGTGTTTACTGAGGGCCGCGGCACTACCTGTCTTTGAAAACGACAAAAATCCTTGCCCGTCTGTTTTGCG
>JANOTM010000139.1:0-3153 GCA_031416355.1 Gammaproteobacteria bacterium | reverse complement strand
GCAGTATTGATCCCCATGAGTTCGCCGCGGGTGTTTACCAGGGCACCGCCGGAATTCCCCGGATTGATGGCGGCATCGGTCTGTATGAAATCCTCGTATGCGGCAATACCCACATTGGCGCGGCCGACGGCGCTTACTATGCCCATGGTGACCGTCTGATTGAGGCCAAAGGGATTACCCATGGCCAACACGTATTCCCCTACCTCAAGCTTGTCGGAGTCGCCCCACGGCACCACTGGCAGGTCTTTAGCGGTGATCTTGATGACGGCGAGGTCGGTTTTTGGATCGGTGCCCACCACCTTGCCGATGAATTCGCGCTTATCGCCCAACAGAACCTTGATTTCGTCGGCTTTGTCCACCACGTGGTTATTCGTTACGATATAGCCGTTAGGATCTACGATGACCCCCGAGCCCAGGCTGTTCTCGCGTTGGTTGCGCGGCACCTGGAATCGGCGTGAGAATTCTTCGCCGAAGAACTGACGGAAAAACGGGTCATTATACAAAGGCGACATTTGCTGCATGTCTTTGCCGTGTATAACCCGGGTAGTGGAGATATTCACTACCGCCGGCATCACGGCTTTCACCACCGGGACAAAATTCGACTGTGACGCATTGCCCAGGGGCAGGTTGGCGGCCGGACTGGCTGTCAGGGAACCGCCATTGGCCAACGGTACCCAGTCCATGCGCAAGCTGAACATGACCCCAACGAGTATTCCCACGAGCAGGAATGCACCCGCCACGCCACCAAGCTTGAGCCTGCGATTACTATCGAACATTGTTCCTCCCTTGAAAATAGATGAGTAAAAATACATTACAGACTGTCGTCTGCGAGTTACCATTGATTGCACAAAGCGGAAAAAGTTCGTATCTCAGCGCGTACGTAAAAAATTATCCTTGCAGCCGGGGGCTTGCATGCACCGATCACTACACATACATTATGCATCCGTTTCATTTATTTGCGTAGGAGTTGCCCATGCTTAATCGATCGATATCTCATAGCAATAGATTGACCATGGGGGGATTGCTCATCCCGGTGCTGCTACTCGTGTTGGGCGTCTCCGGTTGCGGCTATAACACCCTGCAAGTAAACGACGAAAAAATCAAGGCCGGCTGGAGCGAGGTCGTTAACCAGTACCAGCGGCGTGCCGATCTGGTGCCCAATCTGGTGAGCGTCGTGCAAGGTTACGCCACTCATGAAAAAGAACTCCTCACCCAGGTTACCGAGGCACGCGCCCGGGTCGGCGCTATCCAAGCGACTCCGGAACTGCTCAATGACCCACAGGCCTTCGCACGCTTTCAGGCCGCCCAGGGCCAGCTCAGTTCAGCACTCGCGCGCCTGCTGGTGGTGGCGGAAAACTATCCCACCCTCAAGGCCGACGGTTTGTTCCGCGACCTGCAGGCGCAGCTGGAAGGTACCGAGAATCGCATTGCCGTGGCGCGCAACCGTTACATACAAGCGCTGCAGGACTACAATGTGACGGTGCGCTCGTTCCCTTCCAATCTCACTGCCATGGCCTTCGGGTTTAAGGTCAAACCGACATTTACCGTCGAAGACGAAAAGGCCATCGCCATACCGCCCAAAGTAAATTTCGACAAGCCGGCAGCGACTCCCGCTCCGGCTAAGTAAGGGGCGATTACCCATGGCAATGTGGATTCGCCCCGGGTTTACCATTGTATGGTCAGGCATCCGTGCTCGCGGGTGCTATTAAATTGGCGCGCACGGAACATCGATGAAACCTCTCATCACCCACCGGCTCAAAGCAGGTCTGTTGTGGTGGCTGCTGGCCGTGGCCTTATTGTTGCCAGCACACGCGCAGGTAGCCGTGCCCGCGCTCAAGACCCGCGTCACTGATCTGACGCGCAGCCTCACGCCCAACCAACTGGATACCCTCGAGCAACTCCTCAAGAGCCTCGAAACCCGAAAAGGCAGTCAGATCGCCGTACTAATAGTACCTAGTACCGAACCGGAAGACATTGAGCAATATGCCATCCGGGTGGCGGAGGCGTGGAAACTCGGGCGCAAAGGTATCGATGATGGCGCCCTAATGCTCATCGCCAAAGACGATCGAGAGTTGCGCGTCGAAGTCGGGCGTGGCCTCGAGGGCGCCATACCCGATGCGGTGGCCAATCGTATTATCGATGAGATTATGGTGCCCTTTCTTAAACAGGGCGATCTCTATGGCGGCATCCAGGCCGGGGTCGTGCGCCTGATCCGGATTATCGAAGGCGAACCCCTGCCACCGCGACAGGCCAAGGATCCGGGCTGGTCGGGATTGATGGATTATCTACCGGTGATCTTTATTATGGTGTTCGTGGTCGCCGGTGTGGTACGTGCTATCTTCGGCCGGCTTATGGGCGCGGGCCTAACAGCGGGCATCAGCGGATTTGTATTTTGGTTGATAGCCGGCACGCTACTGGGCGCGGCGGCCGTTGCCATCGTTGCCTTCCTGGTCGTCTTGGCCGGCGGTGGGCGGCCTGGCTTGGGTCGCGGGGGCTATGGTGGTGGATTTGGTGGTGGCGGTGGCGGCTTCAGCGGTGGTGGCGGCGGTTTCGGTGGCGGAGGTGCATCCGGACGATGGTAAAGACTTTAACCAGAATAATGCGGCATACCCTCACCCCTGCTTGGCGTGCACGTCAGGTGTTTCCGCCGCATGCGCTGCAGTCCATTGCCGAGGCCATACGGTTATGCGAAACCCGCCACCGTGGCGAAATCCGCTTTGTGGTGGAGGCCGCCTTGGACTTTCTGCCCCTGGTGCGCCAGCAAACCGCGCGCGAGCGTGCTATCGAGGTCTTTTCTCAACTGGGTATCTGGGACACGGAACACAATAATGGCGTGTTGATTTACCTGCTCTTGGCGGACCGCGATGTGGAAATCACCGCCGATCGCGGCATCAATCGTCATGTCGGCAACGAAGAGTGGCATATCCTATGCCAAGACATGGAGCGTGCGTTTAGCGCACAACGCTACCAAGAAGGCGTGATACAAGGCATACACGCCATTAGCGCCCATCTTGCACGTCACTACCCTGCCCAGGGCGCAAAGACTAACGAACTCCCGGACCAACCGGTGTTGTTGTAGTAACCTGAATCTCGCCCTACCTCGTCACCATACTGCACGTACTTTCGTCTGAGATAACCCGCATCAACCCAGGG
>JANOTM010000138.1:0-8765 GCA_031416355.1 Gammaproteobacteria bacterium | reverse complement strand
TCGACGGCCTTCTGCTTCAAGACAGCGTGGTGGTCGACACCCGGACGCACATGCGCCGCGAAGGCCCCGGCTTCGTCCAGGGCCATCTTCAGCACGAGATCCTCCGCCTTCCTCACTTCCACATAGAACACCGCACCGCCGGCGAGCAATGACAACGCCACCCACGCGGCCGTCAGCCGCTTGATCGCGCGCCGATGAATCCCTCGACCGGCCGGATGCGCCACCGATGCACGCCTCTCCATCAATGCCCGGCTTCGCCCCGGCGCGCGCGCCGGTCGATGTCCGCCCAAGCGGCGTAAATCTCGTCCGGCCAGAGCGACTGGAACCAGGCGATCGTCGCCTCGATGTCGTCGTCGCTGAGTTTGCCTTTCCATCCCGGCATGTTGCCGCCGATCTTGAGCGTGCCCTCCTTGATGGTCTGCACCAGCCAGTTCTTCGGGTGGTGCCAGGCATGCGCGCTGCCGTCGAGCGGCGGCGGCGGATATTTTCCGTCCGCTCCCGGCCGCTCCCAGCCAGCTGTAGCCTGCGCGCGATCGCCGTGGCAGGCGGCGCAGTTCTTCTTGAACACTTGCCTGCCCTGGGCAAGAACCTGGGGATCGGTGTTACGAACTGCCGCCGCTGGCTGCTTCTGGCCCTCACACCCGGCCAGAAGCAGCGTCCCGAGCACCGCCAGTAATGTTTTTTTCATAATCAGCGCAAGATCGCGGGCGTCTAATGCGAGTGCCCATCGCTCGCCTTGACCAAGGACTTGTACTGGCTAGGGGTCAGTGACGGCAGCCGTTCCAGAAAGGCCACCAGGTCCCAGATCGCCTCATCCCCCATGCCACCCTGCCCCCAGGCCGACATGCCGGATGCCTTGATGCCATGCTTGATAACCCAGAACCGGCGGGCGGACGCCAGGCCAGCATCATCCGAATCACCGGCCTTGGTGGCGTTAGCAAGATTCGGAGATATCGGGTAAAGGCCCTTGCGGATCTCGGAGTTCTTGACGCCCGGAGACAGGTGGCAACTGGCACACATGGCAGCATAGTTTCCGGCGCTGCGGCGAATACGCTCAGGGTCGGCAAGACTTGCCGGCGTCGCGATATTGCGTGCTTGCCGGTCGATCGAACGATTACGCACAGTTTCGATCACGGCATGGACCAGTGGGCTATGGGGAGAATCGGCGGCCACGTCGACAGCGCCCAGATAGCCAAATATCCCTCCGCCCACCACGAGGGCAAGCACTACGACAACGGCGCCAAGCAGAAAATTTCTCATATAATTCACTCCCCAGTTTCAATTCATATCCGATCAGTCCGGATCAGCCCAGACAGGCCATCACCACCAGAAACGCAACCCGGCGAGGAGCCGTGTCTCTCCAGTCCCTTTGCCGGCGGCGCGCGCATAATCGGCCGTGCCCCCGAACTTGGCGGCCCGTTCAATACCGATGTATGGGGCGAACTCGCGCCGAATCTCGTAGCGCAGGCGCAGCGCCACGCTGACATCGGACAGGCCGCTACCCAAGCCACGCTCGACGTCAGATTCGCCATAGAAATTCATCTCGATCTTCGGCTGCAGGATCAGTTTTTGCGTGAGCAACAACTCGTACTCTGCATCCAACCGCAGCGCGCTGCGTCCCTCCTCGCCGACGTAGGCGGCGGCATCCACCTCGAACCAATAGGGCGCGAGCCCCTGGATACCGAAGGCCAGCCAACTCCGACCCGGTCCTGCGCCGCCGTCGTAGCGCACGCCGAGTTGCGTATCCCAGTAGGTGGCGACGGCGTGTCCCCACAGCAGCTCGGTGCGTGTGTCCTCGAGCTTGCCGTCGTCCGCTTCGCCTTCGGCCTTGAGCACGACGCGGTCGTAGGTGCGGCCGTACCAGGCTTGCAGGTCGTACTCCGCGAATGTTTTGTCCTTGGTGCGCATAACCTCCAGGTTATCCACCAGCAACGAGCTGAAATTTTTCTGATCCGCCATGCGCAGCTTGAGCGGACCGAAATCGTAGCCGCTCGAGTAGGCGTGCGGGTCGCGGGCGTTGGACGGCGCCGAGCCACCCTGCATGGAGCCGTGGTCCATCGCACCACTGCCGCCATGTCCCGCATGGCCGTTGTCCTTCGGCTTGTCGGCGGGCGCGTCGCCGTGCTTCATCTGGCCATGGTCCATCTGACTGTGATCCATGCCCGGCATGGCTTCGTCTTTCGCCGGCGGTGCGGACTCTTGTGCGCGGACAACCGATACGCCGATCGCCATCGCGGCCGCGACGAGCAGGCTTACATATTGATTTGTCACTTTCGTGTTCTCCGTTGTCTTCGATCGCCCATGTTCAGGCCACAACCACTTGGCGGAACATGCCCGCATCCATGTGCAGAAGCAGGTGGCAATGCCAGGCCCAGCGGCCCATGGCGTCAACCGGGACGATGAAGCTGATGCGCTGCGCCGGTTGCACGATGATGACGTGCTTGCGCACCTGAAACTTGCCATCGGGGCTTTCCAGTTCGCCCCACATGCCGTGCAGGTGCATGGGATGGCTCATCATCGTGTCGTTGACCAAAATGACGCGCAGTTGCTCGCCGTAACGGAAATGCACGGGTGTGGATTTTCCGAACTCCAGTCCATCGAACGACCAGGTATAACGTTCCATGTTGCCGGTAAGATGCAACTCGATCTCACGATCCGCCGGACGCGCCACCAGCGGCCCGCCGATGGTGTGCAGATCCGCATACGTCAGCACGCGCCGGCCGTTGTTGCGCAGACCGATGCCGGGGTCGTCGAGGTTGGTGCGCGGCTCGTCCACGCGCATGTCGGTGCTCGGACCGTACTCGGTCTTGGCGTGGCGCACGCGCACGGTGGCGGCGCCCGTGGGCGCACCGCCGTGGGCGCTGTGATCCAGGGCCGGGGCGCCGTGACTGCTGTGATCCATCGCCCCCGCGCCGCCGCCCATGGCGCCCATCATGTCACCCATGGTCAGCGGCTCGGGTTTGTCCAGCGCCGGGACTACCGCCGTCATGCCAGCGCGCGGCGCAAGCGTGCCGCGCACGAAACCGGTACGATCCATGGACTGCGCGAAGATCGTGTAGGCCTCGTCCTTCGGCGTGACGATCACGTCATAGGTCTCCGCGACACCAATGCGGAGCTCGTCCACCGTCACCGGCTCGACGTTCTGGCCATCGGCCTGCACCACGGTCATTTTGAGCCCCGGAATGCGCACGTCGAAGAACGTCATCGCGCCACTGTTGATAATGCGTAACCGCACCTTCTCGCCCGGACGGAACAACCCGGTCCAGTTGCCGGCCGGCGTGACGCCGTTCATGAGATAGGTGTAGGTGTAAGCGGAGATGTCGGCCAGATCGGTCGGGTTCATGCGCATCTGGTTCCACATCTCGCGTTTGTCGAGTGCCGCCGAAAGACCTTGGCGCGAGGCGTCACGGAAAAAATCCGCGACGGTCGGCTGGTTGAAATTGTAGTAGTCGCTCTGCACCATGAGCTTGGCCATGACCCGGTCTGGGTCCTCATCGGTCCAGTCGGACAGTTGCACTACGTAGTCGCGATCGGCGCGGATCGGGTCGCGGCCGGTGGCCGGGTCGATGATGATGGCGCCGTACATGCCGCGCTGCTCCTGCATGCCGGAGTGCGAGTGGTACCAATAGGTGCCGATCGGGGTGCCGGTCTGCGCCACCTTGAAGCGATAGGTAAAGGTTTCCCCGGGCGCGATGCCCTTGAAGCTGATGCCCGGCACCCCGTCCATCTGAAACGGCAGCAGGATGCCGTGCCAATGGATGGAGGTGTCCTCGGAAAGCCGGTTGTGGACACGAAGAGTCACCGTATCGCCCTCACGCCAGTGCAGCGTGGGTGCGGGAATCGAGCCGTTGATGGTGGTGGCCATGCGCGGGCTGCCAGTGAAATTGACCTGTGTTTCCGCAATCGTGAGATCGAACTCGGTGCCGGTGAGTACCTTGGCCGACCCGGTGATCGTCCCGGCCGGCCCCTGCGCATGCGCCGGCTTGAGCCAGGGCGACAATCCCAGCATGACACCACCCGCGGCCAGGCCCTGAATAAACTGCCGGCGCGGCAGACTCGGTAAAATAAGAGGGGATGGGGAAATACGTTTCATCGTCGTTCGTCCGCTTCGGTAAATAAAATTTCACAAGGATTTCTTACGGGAACCTCTCTCTAGAGGTTCCCTTAACTACTGTTTAACGCGGGTGATCACGGCCTTCTTGTTGTCCCGGGTAAATTCGAACTCCACCTGCTCGCCCACCTTGAGTCGTTCCAACATGGTTTTATCGCCGACGGCAAACGGCATGGTCATGGACGGCCACATCAAGGCCGCGATCGGTTGGTGAAATATAGTCACTATGCCATGCTCAAAATCGACTTTTCGCACCGTCCCAACCGCCGAGAAGCTGCGGCCCAGGCCTTGCCCCTCCACCGGTCGCGAAACATACGACACGGCATGCCGGTGCAAGCCATGGCTCTGGTCAGCCATAACCCCCTGGCCTAGCCCGCCCCAGCCCATTAGAATCGCGAAAAATACCTTTTTCATAGCGCCGTTCCGTCGGTTTTGCCACCGATATGGGTCGTGCGATAGTCTCGGTTGCCCATGATTGGCTTGTATCTTAAGCTCCCTATAGCGACATCTGCCTGACTGGAAAATTACATTTCTGTAATCTAGGCCATCGAGGGTGACCTCAAACCAGTATTTCCGAGCGCGGCCCTGTATGAAGGTTCTGATCATTGAAGATGAAACTAAAACCGGCGACTACCTGTGCCAAGGGTTAAGTGAGAATGGTTTCGTCGTGGACCTGGCGACCAATGGACACGACGGCCTGCATCTGGCCCAGACCGGCGACTACGACGTTATAGTTCTGGATGTGATGCTGCCGGGCAAGGACGGCTGGACGGTATTGCAGGAACTACGTTGTAAACTACAGACACCGGTGCTGTTCCTGACCGCAAGAGACAAGGTCGAAGACCGGGTAAAGGGACTGGAACTCGGGGCGGACGACTATCTCGTCAAGCCTTTCGCCTTTTCCGAATTGCTGGCGCGCGTGCGCACGCTCCTGCGCCGCGGCAAGGTAGCGCAACCCGAGGTCTTGCGCGTGGCCGATCTTGAGCTCGACCCGGTGCGGCGCAAGGCGACGCGCGACCAAAGCAAGATCAATCTCACCGCCAAGGAATTTGCATTATTGCACCTGCTGATGCGTCGCCAAGGCGAGGTGCTGTCACGCACCTTGATTGCCGAGCAAGTATGGGACATGAACTTCGACAGTGAAACCAACGTCGTCGAGGTGGCGATGCGGCGCTTGCGCGCAAAAATCGACGATGGCTTTCACAAAAAATTGATACACACCATGCGCGGGATGGGATATGTGCTGGAGGCACGCGACTGATGCTGCGCATCCCTGGGATTAAATTCAACTCCCTCACCTTCAGGCTGAGTTTTCTGTTCGTCGTGACCACCATTGTTCTGTTGGCGGGGACCGGTACATTCTTGTATCAGTTCCTGGAATTTGAACTCATGCAGGGCGACCACGAAGAGTTGATTGGAAAAGTCGACCTTTTCCGTCATCAACTCGCGGCGGTGGATACGCCGCAACAAGTGCTTGCCGCCCCCGACCACTTCCGCGACGTCATCATCGGCCATCCGCATCTGCGCCTCGCCTTGCTGAACGAGGCTGGCGATGTGCTGTTGTCTTCCTCCGACTGGACACCGGCGGCGGAATTATTGCAAAACGCGGTAGCCGTCGACAGCCTGCCTAGCCACGCGGCGATCTCCATGCCCTCGCCCGCGCACCCCTATCACTCCCTCGCCGCATGGGGGGCGCTCGGCGGCCATGGGTCTTCCAAGGTGCTCATTGTTCTGGAGCTTGAAGCAAGTCCGGCTCAAAGCCTGCTGGCGCGCTACCGGCAAACCTTGCTGATCACCATGCTAGTCAGTGGTGTCGCCGCCGCGTCCCTGGGTTCCTTCATCGCGCGCCGCGGCCTGCGACCATTACATGCCATGGCGGGAACCGCGAGCGAAATATCCGCCAGCCATCTGCAAAAACGCCTGAGCGTGGCGCATGCCCCGGCGGAGCTGAAAGAACTGGCCGCCGCGTTCAACGCCATGCTGGCGCGGCTGCACAACTCGTTTTCCAGGCTCTCGGATTTTTCGTCGGATCTCGCGCACGAACTGCGTACGCCTATCAATAACCTGATGGGCCAAACGCAGGTCGTTCTATCTCGCGCGCGCAACGCCGAGGAATACCGAGCGGTATTGGAATCCAACCTGGAAGAGTATGAGCGCATGGCTCGAATGACCCGGGACATGTTGTTTCTGGCCAAGGCCGATAATGCCCAGGAACCCGTGCACGCGGAAGATATCGACCTCAGAACCGAACTCGACAAGATTACAGAATTTTATCAGCTGCTCGCCGATGAGAGCGGACTACGTATCCTCGCAAGCGGCGACGGCACCATCTGCGCGGATCGGATACTGGTGCAACGCGCCATCGGAAATTTAATCTCGAATGCCGTTCGGCACAGCCCTGCGGACAGTGAAGTCCATGCCACGGTCTCGTCCACCGTCGAATCCGTTGAACTTCGCGTAAGCAACCCGGGCCCTGGCATCCCGCGCGACCAACTGCATCGGGTGTTCGACCGGTTCTACCGAGTAGACAATACGCGCGGCCGCGCCGGTGCCGGCTCTGGACTAGGCCTTGCGATCGTGAAATCCATCATGGAACTGCACCATGGCCATGTGAGCGTCGAAAGCCTGCCCGGCCGGCTCACCACTTTCACCCTGCATTTCCCAAAACCCGGCATCGCCTCGCCCCAGGTGGCGCAATAAAAACTTTACTGCGCCGGGAAAAACACCTGCGCGAAGAGCCGGTGTGCGTGTAACAAACGGCATCGCGGCCATTGCCGGGTGGTCGCATCGAGGCGCTGCCACTTTACTTCGGCATGGCCTTCATCGTCAGATCGTGTTCGCGCTTCATTTGATCCATCATCATCTGCATGAGTTTTTGATGCTCCATCATCCACGCGTCGCGCTCCTTCATGCCCATACTGCTCTTCGGCGGCGTCATGTCGCGCATGAGCTTCATGTTTGCGTCCATGGCCTTCATGTGTTCCTGCATCATGCGTTCGCGCTCCGCGCCCTGGGCCTGTTCCGCCTGTTCGAGTTTTTTCTGCGATTCTTGCATGCGCTCCAGCAGCATGCGCTGCGTGGAATCGGGACCGGCCCATGCGGCGGCTGGAAAAATGACGCTCATGGCAATTGCCACTAACAATGCTTTGTTTTTCATGACTCATCTCCGTAAATATGGGGGGTTAAGGAGCCTTGGAGTATCCGCCTAATTCACTAGGTGGACATTGATCTGCGTCAATAAGGATACGTTATGCGCTAACCGCATAGTCTGGGCGGGCGTGGCCCGCCCATGCCAGTCTTGGCCGCAAAGGCTCAGAAGGCGGCGACAAATTGCAGGGTCAACCGCTGGTCTTCGGTCTGGCCCGCGGGAATATCGAGCTGCTTCCAGTACTCGACGAAACCCTTGATGTTCTGCGTGAAGTAATAGGTCAGGCTCAACACCGCTTCATTATATTCCTGCGCGCCGTTGCTCTTCTGGTAGCTGTCGTAGCGTAGCAACGGAACCCACGTCGGCCGGCCGCCGCCTTGGAACACATATCGGTGTCGTTGGTGATGCCGGCGTAGCCCACACTATAGAACAACCGGTCCAGTGGCCGGCCATAGACGCTGAGTATCTGGCGCTGGTCGCGCAGCCGGCCCTGATTTCCGTCCGGCGTGTCGGCGCCGCCGAAACTCTGGTTGATGACCTGCGGCCGGTTGCGGTCGGTGAGCAGGCGTGTGGTGGCATAGGTATCGTACTGATCGGCCCACAGGAGCGGCGCCCAAGCGACCTGCACATTCAAGGCCTGGTGCGGGTGATAGCCGACGGCGCCGACCTTGACGCTGCCGGCAAAATTGTCCTCGTCCTCGGCCTCTAACTCGAACCAGCGCGAAGTGCGCGCATTGATACACATCAAAGTTTGGACTATCCAGGTCCGATGCGTCCCTTTTGCATTAGGGAACCTCTAAAAATTCAAATTTCCGTCATTCCCGCGAAAGCGGGAATCCAACAGCTGCTGATTTATCATCTGTTTCAAAATTCTGGATTCCCGCTTTCGCGGGAATGACGAATTATTAGAGGTTCCCTTAAAACGGACTAATCGTGCGCCGCTGCGCGGGGGCGAGACTGGATACGACCGCCCGCCGTCATGACGCGGTTGCGGCCGGCGCGCTTGGCCCGATACAAGGCCGCGTCCGCGCGTGCGATCAGGCCTTCGCTGTCGTCGGTCGCGCGCGCCGTGGCTACGCCCGCGCTCAGCGTAACGCGCACCGCGTGGCCGCCGAGGTCGAGCGGTTCATCGCCGACGCGGGCGCGCATGCGCTCGGCGATCGTACGCGCCGTACGAGCCGGGGTATCCTTCAACACGATCAGGAACTCGTCACCCCCATAACGTCCGACGACGTCTCCGCGTCTGGCGGCGGAACGCAACCGCCCGGTGATGCCCTGCAACACCTTGTCGCCGATCAAATGCCCGTAGGTGTCATTGATGGACTTGAATACATCCACGTCGGCGATGATAACGGATACCGGATGTCCACCGGCCTTGGCGATCTCTTGTTTCAGGATGGTCAGTATGCGTGCGTGGTTGACTAATCCGGTGAACGTATCGGTGTCCATGCGCCGATGTAAATCGATGGCCCTGCCGCGCAAGGCGCTGATGGATTTGCGCAACAC
>JANOTM010000137.1:0-2516 GCA_031416355.1 Gammaproteobacteria bacterium | reverse complement strand
AAATAGTGCACACCGCCTGCTACACAGTCCCTTCTCCCTCCGGGAGAAGGACAGGATGAGGGCCGGTTTTGCCGTGGTTTGCCCTCACCCCGGCCCTCTCCCAGAGGGAGAGGGAGAAAAGCGGTACGCACTATTTAGCGGCCGGGTCAGTAAGTGCCATTCACCTATCGGCCGATGTTTTTTCAACCCTGGGTTCCGGCTGTCGCCGGAATGACGACGTAAGCAGGGGCTTTTTCCTTAAGGTAGTGCCATTGGGGTCTGACGCTTCGGGTCGCTGGGCGGAGGCGTTATCGGATGATACACTTTGGCCGATCTATTCTTTTTGGAATGAAGCCGTCCCCGCTGACGGTACTACCAAGCTATCGATGAGGTTTCCCCATGGCTGGACACAGTAAATGGGCCAATATCCGTTTCCGCAAGGGTGTGCAGGACGTCAAGCGCGGGAAAATCTTCACCAAACTCATACGCGAGATCACCGTGGCCGCGCGCATGGGCGGCGGCGGTGATCCGGCGCACAACCCGCGCCTGCGCACCGCCATCGACAAGGCCCTGGATCAGAACATGACCAAGGACACCATCGAGCGCGCCATTAAACGCGGCACCGGCGAGCTGGAGGGTGTTAACTATGAAGAGATCCGTTACGAAGGCTATGGCCCGGGCGGCGTTGCCCTGATGGTGGAGTGCACCACGGACAACCGCACCCGCACTGTGGGCGAGGTGCGCCACGCCTTGAGCAAACACGGCGGTAACTTGGGCACCGACGGTTCCGTGGCCTATCTCTTCAAGAAAATCGGTGTGCTGAACTACCCGCCGGGTAGCAGCGAAGACAAAATCATGGAAGCGGCGCTCGAGGCCGGGGCCGATGACGTCGTGGTGGAGGCAGACACTTCCATAGAGGTCGTGACCGCGCCTGAGAGTTTCCTCACCGTGCAGGCGACCATGGCCAAGGCCGGTCTCAAGCCGGAACATGCGGAGATCACCCAGCGTGCCAATATTGACGTCACGGTAGCGGGCGAGGATGCTATCAGCTTGCTTAAGCTGCTGGATGTACTCGAGGACCTGGATGACGTGCAGTATGTCTATAGCAACGCCGATATCCCGGACGAGCTGGTGCAACAGCATGCCGGTTGAGCGGCGCGCCGCTGTGGGCGTCTGAGGTATGCGCGTGCTCGGCATCGACCCCGGTTCGCGCATCACGGGATTCGGGGTGGTGAATATTTTGCATTCGGGCAAGGTCACTTACATCGCCAGCGGCTGTGTGCGGGTGCCGGCCGGATCCCTGGCCGAGTGCCTGAAAGTGATTTACCATGGTGTGGTCGAGGTCATAGAGGCCTATAGTCCGGAAGTCATGGCGGTGGAAAAGGTGTTCATGGCGCGCAACGCGGATTCGGCCTTGAAGCTCGGCCAGGCACGCGCCGCCGCGATACTGGCGGGCGTTAATCACGGTCTGACAGTGGCGGAATACACCGCCTTGCAGATTAAACAGGCCTTGGTTGGCCGTGGCCATGCGCAGAAAGATCAGGTCAAGCACATGGTAAAGGCCTTGCTGCAACTCTCCGGTAACCCCCAGGCCGACGCCGCCGATGGGCTGGCCTGTGCCATTTGCCACAGCCATCATGTGGCGGGCTATCGCCTCCGCACTGCGGCCATGGGTGTACGCGGCCGCGTCAAGGCGGCTCGATGATAGGTCGTCTCCACGGCATCTTGCTGCGCAAGGAACCACCCGCGCTTTTGTTGGACGTGGGTGGTGTCGGCTACGAAATCGATGCCCCCATGTCGACGTTCTACGAGCTTCCTCCCATCGGTCAGACGGTGACCTTATATACCCATTTAGTGGTGCGTGATGACGCCCATCTACTGTATGGTTTTTCCCGCGATACCCAGCGCCGGTTATTCCGCAATCTGCTCAAGGTCAACGGCGTCGGCCCACGCGTGGCCTTGGCCATACTCTCGGGTCTATCCGACCAGGAATTTATCCAGTGTCTGGTACACGAGGACATAGCGCGCCTGACCAAGGTACCGGGCATAGGGCGTAAGACCGCGGAACGCTTGATTATTGAAATGCGCGACCGGGTGGATCTTTCCATGTTGGGCGGCGCCACTGCCACCCGTCCGCTGGCGGTGCCGGCCGATCCGGTACAAGAAGCCATCAGCGCCCTGATTGCGCTAGGCTACAAGCCGCCCGAGGCCAGCCGTGCGGTGCAAAATATTGCGCCCGAGGGCCGCAGCAGTGAAGATATTATTCGCCAGGCCTTGAGGGGTATGGTGGGGGCGAAATGAGTTTGTGCTTACAGTATTTAGTATTTAACAAAATGAAAATGGATACCATCTGGCCCTCATTTCTGCCCCTTTCCCGTGAGGGAGGGGGTTTAAGCCCTTCTCCCTCTGGGACGACTGCATGGATGCAGGAGATAGAGCAAAGCCGGGAGCATTTGCCGAGAAGGGTTGGGATGAGGGTCGGAGCCAACAGCAAGGTCCGATCGTTTTGTTCGGGACTCTTCTTAGGATTTCTAAGG
>JANOTM010000136.1:0-2690 GCA_031416355.1 Gammaproteobacteria bacterium | reverse complement strand
TTGGCATGGGCGCGCGCGTCGGTTTCGAGGAACACGCGCCGGTTCGCCGATTGCTCCGACGCCCGGACGAAGGCTGCTTCGAGGTCCGGCCAGGCGGCGATGCCCTTGCGGATGCGCGGATCGTTCTCGCCCTCCGGCCGCACCACCAGATAGTGCTCGGGAAATCCCGCCTGCCTTGCGAAGGCCTCGGCCGCGGTCCAATCCGCCGCCAACAGGTGGGAGAAGTTCGCCTTGCCTTGCGCCACGCCGACGATCTCCAGGCCGCGCTCGTCATCGATCCAGATCAGGAACTCCACGTTCCAGGGAAACATCCCCACCATCGGGTCCGGCCCGAACGAGCCCTCGCTCGCCAACCCCAGCGGCAGCCCCGACAGCTCCATGCCGATGCGCGCCTTCCCGCGCGCCGCTTCGAGCTGGGTGCCGGCGCGCGGGATGTCGCGCGTGAACGTACCGAGGAGATCGGTGTCGT
Organism: Gammaproteobacteria bacterium; assembly: GCA_031416355.1. Lineage (GTDB taxonomy): Bacteria > Pseudomonadota > Gammaproteobacteria > Acidiferrobacterales > UBA6901 > JANNJF01. The sequence goes on along the minus strand of JANOTM010000136.1, from coordinate 2,221 downwards.
AGCCCGTCACCCGCTTGACCCGGCAGCCGAGCGCGACATCCAGCACCGGTGCAATCACGCACTCCTTGCCGTGCTGCGTGAGCAGGGCAACGCGCCTTCCGGCATACGGCCCGGCAACGGACGCAGCGGACTCCGCCGGTGCCGAGCCGCACAAGACACGCCTGCCCACTGGTAGAGCAACGCGCCGATCACGATCAGCGCGACGGTTGCCCAGCCCAGACGGTCGACGTAGCGGTGCAGCGCCGCTTCCATGCGCGCCCCACCCCACTTCATCAGCCCGGCGACCAGAAAGAAGCGCGACCCGCGCCCGATCAGCGAGGCCAGGGTGAAGGGCAACAACGCCATCGACAGGGCGCCGGCGGCGATGGTGAACGCCTTGTACGGAATCGGCGAGAAACCGGCGACGAACACCGCCCAGAAACCCCAGCGATCGAACCAGTCCACCGCCAGCTGGTAGCTGTCCCAATAGCGGGACGCGCGCAGCCAGGGCTCGATGGCGTCGATGGCGAAATAACCGATGGCATAACCGAACAGGCCGCCGGCCACCGACGTCAGCGTGGTGAGCCATGCGAGCCGCCAGGCACGCGCCGGATGGGCCAGGCACATGGGCGCGAGCATCACGTCCGGCGGAATCGGAAAGAACGACGATTCCGCGAAACTCATGCCACCCAGATACCACGGCGCGTGCCGGTGCCGCGACCAGATCATCGCGCGACGGTAGAGCGGGGAGAAGATGCGCATGGCCGTCAGACCCCGCGCACCATGGCCATGATCTGGCCGGCGTCGAGCGTGCTCGCCTTCTGTTGAATCTGCGGCAGGTATTGCGTCTGCATCCGTTTCGCCGGGCCGAGCAGGTTCTGGAACGTGTCTTTCAGCACCGCCGTGCCCATCACCCGCCCGCCGGCGTAATAGCGCTTGGCCAACTGGCCCAGGGCGTAGGTGGTGGCGAAGGAGAAGGCCATGCCGGTGGCGGCGCCGCCGATATTGCCGAAGGCCTTGCCCGCCGCCGCGCCGAGCAGGCCGCCCAGCAGCTTGCGGCCGAACTGTTCGAGGTATTGCGAGGTGAGGCCGACCCCGGCGGCGGCGATGAATTCCTTGATGTGCCCCTGGTCGAGCGCGACGCCGTGAGTCTTGCCGATGCCGTACACCATCTTGATCTGCAAGGGGATGATGGCCATGGACGCCCAAGATTGTGGCAGCAGTTCCAGCGCGCCGTTGAGCAGGGCGTGGTTGAGGATGGACTTGTCGAGCTCGGCCTCGGACACATTCGGCTGCGCCGCCACCACCGGGCTGGGGGCCGTTGCGCCTGCCACCGCGGCGGGGACGGCGGCGGCGTCGAGATCGACGATGGCGTCGGCTTCGCGCTCGAAGGCGGCGGTTTGTCCCGCATCGAGCTTGAGCAGGGCTTGCAGCCCGTCCAGAAAGCGGCGCTCGGCCTCGCTTTGGCGGCCATCCGCGCCGCACACGCACACCGCCATTTCATAGGCCAGCTGGCGCTCGCCGGGGTCTTGCAACGCGGCGGCGGCGGCATCCAGGCTGATGCGCTTGAGCAGCACGTCCTGATAGAGGCGCGCGAGATCGGGCGCACCCGCTTCGCCCCCCAGGGACTCGGCGATGCGACGGATTTCCTCGCGCTCGCGGTCGTGCTTGGCGCCGTCGGCGAAGGCGGCGTAGAGGGCGATGGCGAGGATGGATTTCTGCTGTTCAGGGTTCATTGCGGGTTCTCCCATTTAATCTGGAATTCGATTTCTTCCGACTCGCCTTCGCGTTCGTGCTCGATATTGCAGACGGCTCGCACTGGCACTGAAATTTTTTCTCCCGCTATCTGGATTTCAAAGCGCTCACCCTGTTCGAGTGCATCAGCCAGCCGCCGCAATTTTGCGATGAATTCTGGCAAGGGATAGGTTTTTTCCACATCGCGTTCAGGTTTGCTGTTCATGCGTATCCTTTCAGTACGTCGGTGAATTTCAGTCCGGCCAACTCGCGGATGGAATGCCCCAGGAAATAGAGCGCGGCCATCATGATCCACCTCGAGGGCAGCGCGATCACTGGATAGCTTTACAGGGTGAGTCGCCCCAGGTCCTCGTTGAATGCCGTCGTGCCGGTCGGGCTGACGACGATCCAGGTGGCGAGAAAGTAATTCATGACGGAGGAAAAAAAGAACGAGCCGGCCAGTATCCAGGTTGCGAGCCTCAGACGCGATTCGAAAGCAGCGTGATTG
>JANOTM010000135.1:0-7821 GCA_031416355.1 Gammaproteobacteria bacterium | reverse complement strand
TTGGGGTTTTTATAGGTGTAGATGGTGGTTTGGTTTGGGGTTGATGTAACCCCCTTTGAGCTCGCCGAGCACCGCAGCCCCATCGGGGGGATTTCGCGAGCACTGTCTGAGTAACGCCATCGACAGTGGCGTTACGAGTTGCGCAGCGCCCCGGTGGGGCGAGGAGCGCAGGGGACCGGGCGGTTTTTGCCCGGCGAGCGATAGGGTGCCCTTCTCTTTGGTTACTTTCTCTTGGGCAAACAAGAGAAAGTAACCCGGGGTGCAGGGGCGGAGCGCCCGCAATTAGGGGTTAAAGCCCGCGCGAGAGCGCGGCACAACCAAGCAAAAACAAAACCCAAATCGTCGCTAGATAGCGCCAGGTTTCCAAGTAAGATCCAGTTCACGCGCCGCCTTCACATCGTCGAGGCGCCGCACCGGTGTAGTGTACGGCGCACCCTTCACCATTTCTGGGTCAGCATGCGCCTCCGCGTAAATTTCCTGCATCGCCGTCACGAATCCATCCAACTCTTCTTTTGTTTCGGTCTCCGTGGGCTCGATGAGAAAACACTCGGGCACCAGCAGCGGAAAATAGGTGGTCGGCGCGTGATAGCCCTTGTCGAGCAGACGTTTGGCCACGTCCATGGCGATGACGCCGGTCTCGTCTTTCAGTTTCTTGAGCGTTAGTATGAACTCGTGGGTGGCGCGGCGTTTCGGATAGGCCGCGTCGAATCCGGCGCGGGTCAGGCATGCCAACATGTAATTGGCATTGAGCGTTGCATACTCCGCCACCCGGTGCATGCCGTCGCGTCCCAGCAGGCGCGCATACACATACGCGCGCAACAGCACACCCGCGTTGCCCAAGTTCGCCGACAGCCGGCCTATGGTCTGGGGCCGCACTTTCTCGGTCAACAGGTAATAAGTCTCGTCCTTGGCTTTATCTACTATAGGCACCGGTAAAAAGGGCAACAGGCGGTCATTCACGCCTACCGGACCGGCGCCGGGTCCGCCGCCGCCGTGGGGGGTGGAAAAGGTCTTGTGCAGGTTCATGTGGATGACATCGAAACCCATATCGCCGGGCTTGACCTTGCCGAGTATGGCATTGAGGTTGGCGCCGTCGTAATACAGCAGGCCGCCGGCGGCGTGTATGATCTTTTGCACGGTCTGGATTTCACGTTCGAACACGCCCAGGGTCGATGGATTGGTCAGCATCAGGCCGGCGGTGTGGGGGCCGACCGCGGCGCGCAGTTTCTCCAAGTCGATGTCGCCCTGTGCATCGGTCGGTATCTCGCGCACCGTGTATCCGCACATGACCGCCGTGGCCGGATTAGTGCCGTGGGCCGCATCCGGCACTAAGATTTCAGTGCGCCCGTGGTCGCCGCGGGATTCGTGGTAGGCGCGTATCATGGCGATGCCGGCGAATTCTCCCTGGGCGCCAGCCATGGGTGTCAGCGACACGCCTTTCATACCGGTGACGTCCTTGAGCATTTCCTGCAATTCATACATGCACGCGAGAAAGCCCTGGCCGGTAGTCTCCGGCGCCGCCGGATGACGACCGAGGAACGGCGGCAGCATCGCCAGGCTGTTGCAGGCGCGCGGATTGTATTTCATGGTGCACGAACCCAGGGGATAGAACTGGGTGTCGATGGAAAAATTTTTCTGCGACAGCTGGGTGTAGTGCCGCACCGCCTGCATCTCCGACACCTCAGGCAGTAGCGGACGCTGTTTGCGCAGAAATTTTTTCGGAATGTCCGCGTACCCGGATTCATCCGCCGGCGCCTGTGATGGATTGCGCCGTCCGGGACGCGAGTGTTCGAAAATCAACATGTGCAATTCTCTCTTGAATTTTCTAGAAAATAGACGCTCTTACAATCACTGCTCTCACTTCAACGCCGCCAGCGCCTTGGCATAGTCCGGCTCCTGGGCGATTTCTGGCACCAGTTCCGTGTACGTCACCTTGTCGTTCTCGTCTATCACCACCACGGCGCGCGCGGTAATGCCATTCAGAGGGCCATCGGTAATCAGCACACCATAGTCTTTGGCGAAGTGGCGGTCGCGCATCATGGATAGCGGTACCACGTTCTTGGCGCCCTCGGCGCCGCAGAAGCGGCTCATGGCGAACGGCAGGTCGGCGGAAATCATCAGCATCACCACGTCGCTGCGGTTCTTGGCGTGGTCGTTGAGCTTCTTGGTGCTCATGGCACACACCGGGGTATCGATACTCGGGAATATGTTGAGTAGTTTCTTCTTGCCCTTGTAAGTCGCCAAGGACACGTCCGCCAGATCGGCGGCGGTGAGCCTGAAGTCCGGCGCCGTGCCACCGATTTTAGGCAGGTCGCCGTTGGTATTGATAGCAGTTCCTTTCAGTGTGATCTTGGCCATGTCTTACTCCTTGGTGTGGGGTATGTAGGGGTTACATCTTCTGTGCGCATGGCGGATCCAGCCGGCGCTTGCTGAGCACGCGTTGCATGTGCTCGACGTATTTGTCCAAGTCCTCGGGGATGCGGGTCTCGGTGACGCACAGCAGCAACGCCTGGCCGAGTTCGGGATAGTGATCCGCAAGCGATAAACCGGCGACGATGCCTTGGGCCTCCATGGCACGCAACACTTCATCCACCGGGGACGTGATGCGCACCGCGGCCTCATGAAATATCGGGCGCTGGAAAACCGGCTCCACGTAGCCGGTGGCACCGAGCTTGGCCAGCAGCGCCATGGTATTGGCGTGACACTTCTGCGCCACGCGCGCCAGGCCCTGCGGACCCACCAGCGCCATGTAAATCGTGGCCGCGGTGACCAACAAGCCTTGGTTGGTGCAAATATTGGAGGTCGCTTTGGAGCGGCGTATGTGTTGCTCGCGCGCCTGCAACGTCAGGGTGAAACCCGGTTTACCATCCTTGTCGAGGGTGCGGCCGATGATGCGGCCCGGCATCTGGCGCACCAGCGCCTGCTTGCATGCCATGAATCCGAAATACGGCCCGCCGGAGGATAGCGGCACACCCAGGGGCTGACCTTCGCCCACGGCGATGTCGGCGCCGGACTTGCCCCAATCGCCGGGCGCCGCCAGCATCGCCAAGGAAGTGGGGTTCACGCAGCCGATGACCAGCATGCCCTTGGCATGGGCCCAGTCGGTGAGTTCATCCGCGTCTTCGAGCACACCAAAGAAATTCGGTTGCGGGATTACCAGGGCGGCGCAGTCCTGCTGGTAAGCCTGCTCCAGGGCCGCCACCGGGGTATGACCACCTTTAGCATCGTAGGCCACTTCGATGAGTTGGATTTTCTGGTTGCGTACGATGGCATCGACCACTTTGCGGTAAAGCGGGTGTACGGTCTTGGGCATCAAGATGCGCGTGCCTTGCTTATGCGCGCGCACCGCCATGAGCACCGCCTCCGCCAGCGCCGAAGCGCCGTCATACAGCGAGGCATTGGACACGTCCATGCCGGTGAGGCTGGCCATCATGGTCTGGTATTCGTATAGCAGTTGCAGCGTACCCTGGCTGGCCTCGGCCTGATAGGGCGTATACGCGGAATAAAATTCGCCGCGGCTGACCAGCTGCCATACCGCCGCCGGGATGTGATGTTCATACGCCCCGGCGCCGATAAAATTCAGGTAGCGGCCATCGGCGTCGGCGCGTGCGTGCATTAAACGCGTGATTTCCATTTCGCTCATGCCTACAGGCACGTGCTTGAGCGCGCCGGTGCGCAGACTGGCCGGAATCTCGGCGAACAGGTCTTCGATTTTAGCGACGCCGATAGTCTTAAGCATTTCCTCGACGTCGGCTTCAGTGTGCGGTATGAACGGCATGGTCAGGCCCTATATTTAATGAGAACCTCTAAAAATTAATGTTTTTCCGCAGCTACCAAGGCCTGGTAAGCCTTAGCGTCGAGCAAACCGGTCATGTCCTTGGGGTTGCTGGGCTGCAGACGGAACAGCCAGCCGGCGTCATAGGCATCTTTGTTCAGTGTCTCGGGGGCCTCGCTGACCTTGACATTGACCTCCACCACTTTACCTGACACTGGCGCGTACACGTCGGACGCCGCTTTCACCGATTCCACCACGGCGCATTCCTTGCCGGCGCTGACTTCTTTGCCCACCGCCGGCAATTCGATGTAGACCAGATCACCCAGCAACTCCTGGGCGTGATCGGTAATGCCGATCACGAGAGATCCGTCGGGCATGGATTTTACCCATTCGTGGGATGCGGTGTATTTGAGATTTTCCGGGGTTTTGCTCATTGCTGGCTCCACTTTTGCTTTATTAATTATCGATACAACTCTTGCCGTTGCGCACGAACGGATACTTTACCACGCGCGCTGGCGCCATTTTTCCGCGTATATCCACCTGACACACATCACCCACGGCCACGGCCGATGGCACACGCGCCAGGGCGATGGCCTTGCCCAGGGTCGGGGAAAAACTGCCGCTGGTAATTTCGCCCTCGCCCAAACCGGGACAGACTACTTTGAGATGATTGCGTAGCATGCCTTTGTCTTCCAACACCAGACCGACCATCTTGCGCGCGACGCCGGCTTCTTTTTGCTTCTCCAGCGCTTCTCGTCCCATGAAGGTTCGTTCCGCCGGCCCCCAGCCCACGGTCCACTCCAATCCGGATTCCAGGGGCGTGGTGGTTTCATCCATGTCGGTGCCGTACAGGCTCATGCCGGCCTCAAGACGTAGGGTATCGCGCGCGCCGAGACCGATGGGGGTGATGCCGGCGGCGTGCAGCATCTGCCAAGCAAAGGGTGCGGCCTTGGCGGGCAGGATAATTTCAAATCCGTCCTCGCCGGTGTAGCCAGTGGTGGCAATGAACAACTCACCCACGTTGACGGCGTGGAACGGCTTTAAGTTTTCGGTGGTGGCACGCAGATTTTCGCCCATGGCCTGATAAAAGCGATCCCGCGCCCACGGGCCTTGTACCGCGATGATGCACAGGTCCGGCCGCGCCTGCACGCTCACGTCGCCGAATTCGCGCGCCGCCGCATTCACCCAGGCCAGGTCTTTCTCGCGCGTGCCGGCATTCATGACCACACGAAACCAGTCTTCGCTCATGAAATAAATAATCAGATCGTCGATCACCCCGCCCTTGCTATTGAGCATGCAGCTATACAGGGCCCGGCCCGGCACCTTGAGTTTGTCCACGTTGTTCGCCACCAACATGCGCAGAAACGCACGCACATTGGCGCCGCGCAGGTCCACCACGTTCATGTGCGACACATCGAACATGCCCGCGCCCTTGCGCACCTTGTGGTGCTCTTCTATCTGCGAGCCGTAATGCAGCGGCATATCCCAGCCGCCGAAATCGACGATCTTGGCATTTAGTTTTACATGCACATCGTACAATGGCGTTCTATTGCCCACTCACTGGCCCTCGAGTTGTTGGATTTCTTCGGCATGATAGGAGCTGCGCACCAGCGGTCCGGCTTTGATCCAGTCAAAACCTAAGACGCGCCCCGCGTCTTCGTATTCTGCAAACACCTGCGGATGGATGTATTCCACCACCGGCAGATGGACGCGCGTAGGCCGCAGATACTGGCCCAGGGATAGGCGCTGCACCCCGACGCTGCGCAGGTCGCGCATGACCGCGAGCACTTCATCGCGAGTCTCACCCAGCCCCAGCATCAGTGCCGATTTACCCTGCACGCCGGGCAGTGCCGATACCTGGGCGAGCAATTCCAAACTACGTTCGTACTTCGCGCCTTTGCGCACGTTGCGATACAGGCGCGGTACGGTTTCCATGTTGTGGCCCCATACCAGGCGCGTATTCGGGGTTAGGTTGGTGACCGAAGTATCGTCCAGGACACGCATGACACTCGCCACCGTCTGCGTCTGCACATTGCGAAAATCCGGTGTAAGAAATTCCACGCCGATGCGGGGGCTGTGGCGGCGCAACGCATCCAGGGTGGCGGCGAATATGCCAGCGCCGCCGTCGGCGACATCGTCGCGATTGACCGAGGTCAGCACCACGTATTGCAGCCCCAGTGCCGCCACCGCAGCGCTGACGCGGCGCGGCTCGTCGGCATCAACTTCTTCGGGACGCCCGGTTTTCACCGCGCAAAAACCGCAGGCGCGGGTGCAGGTATCGCCCAAGAGCATGAAGGTCGCCGTACCCCGGCTCCAGCATTCGCCGCGATTGGGGCAACGCGCCTCCTCGCACACCGTATGCAGGCCGTGGTCGTTCACCGCCAAGGCGGTTTCGGCATAGTTCCCGCCCTTGCCCAGCTCCTGCCGTATCCAAGCGGGCATGCGCGTAGCATTGGGCAGGTGCGCGTGGCCGCGGCCGGCATCGATAATATCGATAATGGGAAAAGTCATGGGCGGGTACTCTCCAAACAAACTCTCCAAACAAAAAAGGGCGGTGGATGCGCCTGCATCCCCGCCCCTCTGTCCGGTAACCTGAGAGCTTGAGCCCCGTCGGTGGACCGTGCCGCCGTTGCCGGCGCCGGTCTCTCTCCAGAGTCGACAGTCCCCGCGGTCCTTTTGCCTGAGCGATTCCGGGCGGATTGCGCCTTCGGCGCCGGCGATGTCCGCCGGTCTCTCCCACGGGGCCGTAGTCGAGACCCGGCACTATACGCTTACTAAGGTAGCGCGCCAAGACCATGTCTCACTACCTTCAAAACCGTGTTGATGGGTATATAGCCAGCAATCTAGCTATCTCGGGTCAGGGCAAGGGCATACGTTTACTGATCTCATTGCGCAATATATTAATATCCAGCTTATGCGCCTCCGAGACTCGGCGGGCGGCGGACCATATTGGATCGGGGAAATGGGCGTCATCGGCGAAGCGTGGAATCACGTGCCAGTGCAGGTGCGGGACCTGGTTGCCTAGGGACGCCAAGTTGATTTTCTCCGGCTGCATGAGGTCGCGTAGTACCTGCTCCACGGTGAATACCGCATGCATGATATAGCTGCGCTCGGCCGGCGCGAGATCGGTCATCTCGCGCACGTGCCGGTTCAGGACTACCCGGCAGTATCCGGCATAGGAGGCGTCATCCACCAGGATCACGCGCAATGTGTCGTTGCGCCACAATACCGTTTCGGATAGTGGTGAGCATAAGGGGCAGGCGGGTGTAGTCATGGGTCTGGGCTTATCGGGGTGTGTTGCTTTTTGAGATCGGTGAGTTTATTCCAGTGCCGGATCATAGCGGGAATGGCCGGAGGCGCAAAACCGGGGGCGACTGCTTGCAGTACCTCGGCGTTATCCACGCGCTTACCCCCTGCCAAAAATACACCCTTTACCAAGGCGCTGGCACACAGTCTGCGGTCTACTTCGAAGCGTTGTTCGATGTAAAAATATTTCTCATCCCACGCCAGCAGGCGCGTGACCAAGTCGAATTTCTGCAATGGATTAATAGGGCGGATGTAGTTGATTTCCACTCCCGCCAATACCGGAAACCAACCGCGTTTGCGCATGGCGGACCATAATTTCACGTGGCCCAATAAGTGCACCCGGCCCAGATCCATAAAGGTTAGATAGCGCCCGTTGTTGAGATGCATGTTGATATCGCAGTCCGTGGGCCAAACACGGAACGACACCCGCGATGCCTCAAGCAGGCCGCATTTGCGCATAAACGGCAACATCAACAAAATGCGCAGCAGGCGCATATAGAGATTCACTGCACTACTCCTTGGTCGGTATAACCGGCCGGGACAATCTTATATATAATGGTATCCGGCCGCCAGGCGGATATCCGCCGCCGGTTTACCCTCACACTCTCGGAAAAACGCCATGATCCACTGGCAACATATCCACACCGTGCTCCTAGATATGGATGGGACGCTGCTGGATCTACATTACGACAACCATTTCTGGCACGTGCACGTGCCACAGCGCTATGCGGAAAAACACG
>JANOTM010000134.1:0-3547 GCA_031416355.1 Gammaproteobacteria bacterium | reverse complement strand
GAACTGGGGCGGCTGCGGCGTGAGCGGCAAAGGCAACGCGGTCACATGCCGGTTCGCCAGCTTGTCCGCTCTCTCCCGACGCTCCTGCCAAAACTCAAACCCTGCTTATTGATGTCGCCTCTGTCCGTGTCCCAGTACCTGGATGCGGGCTACTCGCAATTTGACCTGGTCGTCTTCGATGAAGCATCGCAAATCCCGGTGTGGGATGCCGTTGGCGTCATCGCGCGGGGCAAACAACTGGTTGTCGTTGGCGACCCCAAACAACTGCCTCCCACCAACTTCTTCAACAAGGCCACGGACCCCGAAGGCACAGGAGCCGGAGACGACCAGGTGGAAGACCTCGAGAGCATTCTTGACGAATGCCTGGGTGCTGGAATGAACAAGCTGAGCCTCAAGTGGCACTACCGCAGTCGCCACGAAAGTCTCATCACCTTCAGCAACATCACCTATTACGACTCGAACCTTGTCACCTTTCCGTCGCCCGTCACCGACGATATGGCCGTTCGGTTCGAGCGTGTGCACGGCGTCTACGACCGGGGCGCCACACGGACAAACCGGGCCGAGGCTGACGCCATTGTCATCGGCATCGAAGAGCACTACCTCAACCCTGCGAAGAACCACCTGACGCTCGGTGTCGTGACCTTCAACCAGACCCAGCAGTCGCTCATCGAAACACTGCTTGAAGCCCGCCGCCGTGCCAATCTCGCCCTGGACAGGTCGATTGCCGCGCGGTCGCATGAGGCGCTATTCATCAAGAACCTCGAAAACGTCCAAGGCGACGAGCGTGACATCATCTTCTTTTCGATTACCTACGGCCCGGACATCGCCGGAAAGATAACGATGAACTTCGGCCCCCTCAATGGAGAAGGCGGCCACCGTCGGCTCAACGTCGCTATCTCCCGCGCCCGGGAGGCTGTGGTCATCTATAGCAGCTTGATGCCGGAGCAAATCGACCTTGCGCGGGTACGTGCTGCCGGAGTGCGCGACCTGAAGCACTACCTGGAGTTCGCCATCAGGGGTGTCCGTGCGCTGGCCGAGCAAAGCTCACCGACCGGGCTCGACCCCGACAGCCCGTTCGAAACCGCGGTTATCCGGATGCTTCGTGACCGCGGTTGGGTCGTGCATCCGCAGGTTGGATGTTCCGGCTACCGGATTGACCTCGCCATCGTGGACCCGCGCGCTCTGGGCCGGTATCTGGTCGGCATCGAGTGCGACGGACGGACCTACCACTCCGGCGCCACCGCGCGCGACCGCGACCGGCTGCGTCAGCACGTCCTTGAAAGCCTGGGATGGCGCATCCACCGCATCTGGTCCACCGACTGGTGGTTGAACCCTGAAGGCGAGATTGAGAAAATATCCGCTTTGCTTCAGTCCTTGCTGGAAGCGGATGAGGGTGATGACGAATCGGCAATAACAGAACCATTAGAGGCGCTGATGCCCGGCGTAGCCGACCCAGTGGCAGAGCCTGGATTGGAACTCGAAGTCGAGGCATGCGCTGCTGTGGCAAAGTCGGCTCAAAACCAACTAGGTGGCGTTCGCATTTACGCACCGGCAATCATTGCGTCAGGAGACCCCGTGTCTTTCTACCAAGCAAGTTCCTCGCGCTCATTAACAGTGCAGCTCCAACTCATCATTGACTCGGAAGGGCCGCTGCCAGAAGCGGTGCTATTCAAAAGAGTCACACGCGTGTGGGGTCTCGACCGAACAGGCTCACGAATTTCCGAGAGGCTTAAGGCGCTGTTACCACACACATTAAGGCAAACACAGGAAGAAACGACCACCTTCTATTGGCCGGCGGCGACCGATCCAAGCTCCTGGAGTGCATTCCGCATCTCAAACGAAAGTGAAACGTCGCGCCGCCATATCAATGACGTTTGTATTGAGGAGATCTCAGCGCTTGTGCGGCATGTGCTGCAGCAAGCTGGAAGCACGCCGCGTCAGGATGTGGCGCGGGCGACTTGTCGACTACTAGGCATGGCTAGAACTGCTTCCGATGCGGAGGCTCGTGTCTTCAAAGCAATCGAGCAACTTCTCGCATCAAACATTGTGGTTGAGTATCGGGGCAGGGTTAGTTTGTCGCAAATCATCGACAAGCTATTGCAGGACCGTTCGGCAATCCGATTCGCTGGTCGGACTCTGCCATGTGACACATAAACCAAATCATCAGGGTTCTGCATCAGCACGGCCAGCAGCAACAGTCCCCAGCCTAAACGCGCAAACTCAGCCCTACCGTGACAAGGACGCGCCACTGACGGTGAACGCTTCCATAAAGTGACGCGCGGCTGCTTGCGCTGAAATACTCCGAAGTCGCCCGCGCATCCACCTGATGGCCGGGCTGATGCCCAACGGCACGGGCCGCGAAGAGCTGCGTGAGGTCTATGTCAACAACCTGCGCTGGGCCGCCCGACAGGCCGCGCAGGCCGGCCGCGACATGATGATCGAACCCATCAACACGCGCGACGTACCCGGCTTCTTTTTGAACCGTCAGGACCAGGCGCACGCCGTGCTGCTTGATGGCGGCGCGATTAACCTGAAGGTGCAGATGGACCTCTACCACTGCCAGATCGTCGAAGGCGACGTGGCCATGAAGCTGCGCCAGTACCTGCCAACCGGCCGCGTCGGCCACATGCAGATTGCCGGCGTGCCCGAGCGGCATGAGCCTGACGTTGGTGAGCTCAACTACCCGTATTTGTTCGCGCTGATCGACGAGTTAGGGCTTGACGGCTGGGTGGGCTGCGAGTACCGGCCGAAGGCGGGGACTGGTTGCGAGGGTCGCTGGGGAAATGGACTGGCATCTACGGTGGGGCGTGCGCGGGTAGCAATTGAAATAATAGCGTTGCCATCAATTTCGACGGGGCGATAACGCGAGGTACGCGTCTTATTTCTTGCAAGCTTTAGCGAAGTCTTAGGGTTTGAAAGTCCCTTCTATTAGCCGAACCTTTTAGTGGAAACGAACAAAAAAGATCTGTGGATAAGTGCCATTTACGTAATAAGTTGTAATATAAAATATTCACTGTGTTTATTGACATATCACCTATATGCCATTGATTATATTGAAATAATTATCCACAGGATATTCTTTAAAGAAGTCTAACGTTCGCACTAAATGTAACATAGTGATAAAAAACTTGAAGTTAAGAATTTTTTATTTATTAAACTTGCTAGGCTGATCATTGAACGAAGTAAAACTGAGTTCCATGCAAAACGCCAGCTCAAGGCTGGCGTCGTACACCGTGTAATCCTACACAGTGGGATTCGAATCATTGAAGATCCGGGGTGGAGCCTGACATCTTCTCACATTTTTCGGATTTGGCATTTGTCTAGCGTTCTCCCGTCTTTTAATAAGGAAAAAAGACCATGCCAAGTAACAACAACTTAGTTATCTCGTACGACTTGTGTAAACAAGGGCAAAGCTATGATGCCCTTCACGCGGAAATCAAAAAGCTCGGGTCTTGGGCTCGCATAAACCTTTCCGTGTGGTACGTCAATTCGCCATACACCAGCCGTGAAGCTGCAATCAAATTGCTTTCTGTCATGGACTCTAATG
>JANOTM010000133.1:0-6981 GCA_031416355.1 Gammaproteobacteria bacterium | reverse complement strand
GTTGAATAGCGCCGTGGTTTTGTTGACTTCCGCGAGGCCAGTGCCTAGATACACGGCGGTGATCGCGTGGGTGGGGTGCCCCAGGCGTTGCAGGCAGAGCTGCGCGCCTATAACGGCGAGTTCGACGAAATGCGAGGCTTGGCGCAGGGGCTGGCCGACGACGCTGCGGGTCAATTCTTTAAGCTCCAGCGGCGCCGGGTCGATGTGTAGGGGGTTGCGTTGCGCCGCCGTGTAATCGCGCTGTGGCCCGAGTGCGGCGGCGGCGTGAATGTAGACAGGCTGGCGCCGAAAATCAGTCATGGGCAATCACCAGCGCGGCGTAATTGCCGCCAAAGCCGAAGAAATTGAACAGGTAATTGCCGGCGCCTGCCGGCGTCGAGACCATGAGGGGTTGCACCTGGAGCGCTGCGTCGGCGCGACTGAAGCCGGCGGTGTGCGGCAAGAAGCCGGCGCGCAGGCAGGCGAGGAACGCGGCGGTTTCTATGGCGCCGCAGGCACCTAGGGTGTGACCGAGATAGCGTTTGAGTCCTGTGAAAGGCGGGGGTGTGTCACCGAACAGCGCGCGCATGGCCGCGGCCTCGGCGATATCGTTGTCCTCGCTGCCGGTGCCGTGGGCCTTGATCGCACGGATGTCGCGCGCGTCTATGGCCGAGGTGGCTAGGGCCTGCTCCATCACCACGCGCATGGCGCTGCCGTCGGGGCTGGCGCTGGTGACGTGATGGATGTCGCATAGGTTGGCGCCGCCGCGCAGAAAGTCGCCGCGGGCGTCGGCGTCGGTCTCGGCCTCGAGCACCAGAGCGCCGACGCCTTCACCCAATTGCAGGCCAGCACGCTCGGCGTCGAATGGCCGGCAGCCGTCCGGGTCAAGTAGCATGAGTGATTGAAAACCGGTCAACGTGATGCTGCTCAGCCCCTCGACGCCCATCACCAGGGCGCGGGCAATTTCGCCGCGCGTAATCATATCGCCCGCCACCAACAGGGCGTTGGCGCTGGACGAACATGCGGTCGACAGGGTAATGACCGGCCCGGCCAGGCCCAAACGTTGCGCCACGCGCGCTGCAAACCAACCGGCGGCGCGTAGCGGCGGCGTGGAGATGGTACCGGTGGCGGTAAAATGGCGGCGGTATTCGGTTTCGGCGGCGAACAAAAAGCCGCTGGTACCGAGCACCAGGGCGCAGTCGCGCAGCGCGTCGCTGGCGGGCCCTACATCCATGCCCGATTGCGCCAGCGCCTCACGCGCCGCGAGTACCAACAGGTCCTCGGTGCCACGCTCGTCGGTGGGAAACAGTTTGTGGTCGAACTGATTGACCTTGATCTTATCGGCGAATGCCAGGGGAAACAGGCTCAATGGGGTGATGCCGGTTTTGCCCTGGCGCAGGCAGGCAACTGCGGCGTCGACGCCGGCACCATAGGATGTCACCAGCCCGAGGCCGCGCACGCGCACCTTAAGAAGAGCTCCTAACAAAATGATCGGACCTTGCTGCTAGCTCCGGCCCTCACCCCTACCCCTCTCCCACAGGAGAGGGGTTTTAAGCCCTTCTCCCCGTGGGACGACTGCATGGATGCAGGAGGTAGAGCAACGCCGGGAGCAGTTGCCGAGAAGGGTGGGGATGAGGGCCAGGCAGTGTACATTTTCATTTTGATAGGCGCCCTAAGCACAAGCCGCCACCTCAGCCAGGCCGAATGAAATCGGCCAGGGTATCGATGGATTTCATCACCCGTCGTGCCTGTTTACTGTCCTGGATGCGCACGTTGTATTTTTGCGTCAGCGCCACGTTCACTTGCAGTACATCGAGCGAATCCAATCCTAAACTGGAGTCGAAACCCACCAGGGAGTCTTGGTCACCGATAGACCCAGGCGACACATCCTTGTTGCACGCCTGGATGATGAGTTGTTTCAGCTCCAGTTTGAATTGGGGGTCGTGTGAACCGCTGGTCATGGGGTGGGCCGTAGGGAATACGTGGGGTGAGAGAGTGAAGGCTAATTATGCCTTAAGCCGCGCCCGAATCGGAGCAGCGCAATGGCCATGCAAGCGGCGGCGAAGGCGAGCAGCTGCAGCAACTCCGGCACGACCTCTCGCACCCCACCGCCACGTACAAACACATCCAGAAAACCTTCCAGCCCCCAGGACAGGGGCGAGGCATGGGACAGTTGTTGTAGCACCGGTGGCATCACCAGCTTGGGCACCATCACTCCGCCCAGGGCCGCGAGTATGAGTACCGACGTGGCGCCGAAGGTGGTGGCCTGTTCCGGCGTACGCGCGAAGGTCGCCACCACCAGTCCGTAGCCTATGGCGGCCAGGCTCGCGGCCATGGACAGCAGGGCGATAGCGCCCGGCGCCTTGCCGATATGCAGAGCGTCGCCGCCAAGACGCGGCAGCAAGTAGATGCCCACCAAAAGAATCAGCACCACCTGTATCTGGTTAATCAAAAAGTACGGCAGCGACTTACCGGCGAGCAACACCCACGGCGGCACTGGCATGGACGTGAGCCGCAGCAGACTCCCCTGCTGGCGTTCTTTAATCAACGTGACCGACAAGGGGATGACTAAGAAAAACATGGCCAACAGCGTCCAGGCCGGTGCATTCTGCTGCACCGACGTGGGAACGGGTGCGGCCCGGGTGATGGAGGACGTGCCGGATTCGTCGGCGACTTCGGCGAAGATGGTGAGGGCCTGGGGCGGCTTAAGCGATGGCATAGCACTTGCGCTATTCATGCGTTCACGCAGCAGGCTAAAGCGCGCCAGTAGCATGCCCGCCTCGATACCTTGGAGCGCCCGATTGAGTGAAGTAATGACCATGCCGCGGTGGTCGTGCCGCACTGTCGGATCGGCCAGCAAGCGTATATCCACCGCGGGCGGGAGTTTTTTCGCGACCGCGACCAGGCCCAATTGTTGGTCCATGCGGCGGCCGGCGTCGCGACTGACGTTTTCCGGAATGATCAGCGCGAACTTGTATTTGCCGGTGCGCAGATCGGCGCGCACCTTCTCCTCAGTGGGTAGCGGTGTGGTTTCCTTGCCCGCAATGCGGGCGGTGACCGTGAAGGTGTGGTTGGTGTTGAAATTTTCTACCAGCTTGGCGCCTATGGGCCCGCGGTCGTGATCGACGATCAGCAGTGCAAAGCGCACTCCAGCGCGCTCATTGAACGCGTCCTGCAGGGCCAGGGACATAATCAGCACGAACACCACCGGCATGACGAACAGGATTAACAGTGCTTCCTTATCGCGCGTAAGAATGCGCATCTCCTTCGATACCACGGCAGCCAGCTTGCGTAGGGTAGAGTCCATGGTTTAGTCCCGCAGCCGTGTGCCGGTCAACACCAGAAACACCTGTTCCAGGTGCATGGCCCCCATGGAGACCGAGGTAATGCCGATGTGGCGTTGGTGCAACGCCGCCATGATGGCGCGCAAGGTCTGCTCCGGCTGGGTACTTTTGAGAAACAAGGATTTGCCGTCCAGGTGGACGGCGTGTATGTGCGATAACGAACGTATGTGTTCCTGGAGGTCCGGTAACATAGGTTGTTCCATGCGCACCTCGATAGCACCGTCTTGGTGCCGCTTCAGCAGTTCCTCCACCGAACCTCGGGCGATGATGTGGCCGTGATCGATAATTGCCAGCTCGTCACACAGGTTTTCCACCTCTTCCATGTAGTGGGTGGTATAGATGATGGTCATGCCGTCGCGGTTGAGCGCCCGCAAGGCAGCGTGGATAAAATGGCGCGACTGCGGATCGATGCCAACACTGGGTTCGTCCAGTATCAGCAGGCGCGGTTCATGAATAAGGCCGATGACCAGATTCAGGCGGCGCTTGAGGCCGCCAGAAAAGGTATAGGTACGCCGCGTCCCCAGGTCCGCGAGTCCGGCAATGTCCAGACAGGCATCCACGCGCGCGCGCAATGTAGCGCCGGCCAAGCCCTGCATGCGTCCGAAGAACACCAGGTTCTCGCGCGCCGACAAGCTGGGATAAATCGCCAGATCCTGAGGCACCAGACCGATGCGGCGTTTGATCTCGTGGGCATGGGTGGCGCTGTCCCAGCCCATGACCCGAAGCGTGCCGGACGTGGGCGTCCGCAATCCGCAGACCATGGACAAGAAGGTAGACTTGCCGGCGCCGTTAGGCCCCAGCAGGCCGAATATCTTGCCTGGCGGGATCAGCAAGTCCACGCCATCGACCGCGGGGCGTTCCATCCCAGGATAGTTTTTATACAAGCCGATGGCTTCGATGATGGGAGTATCGGTCACGATGGCTGGCGTGGGTTCCAGGTTGGCGTCGGAGATAGTGATGCAGGTACTAAGGGTAGCATTTTTGTGGCCTATGGTGTATGTCCGCACCAGTCCTTGCCTTGCCCAAATAGCATGATTCACTGATAATGCGCGGCTTAAGCACAGGCTGGATATTATTTACCCTTTACAGACAAGCCGCGCACCTATTCCGGAGCTGAACCATGCAGAATGAGATTACCGCGGATGTCGCCATTATCGGCGGTGGGCCGGCCGGCGCCACCGTGGCCACCTATCTCGCGCGCGCTGGTCTCCACGTGCTGGTTTTCGAACGCGAAAAATTCCCGCGTTTCCGCATCGGCGAATCCTTGTTGCCGCTCAACCTGCCGATTCTGCGCGATCTCGGTCTGGAAGCGGAAATGGACCGGCGCTTTATCCGCAAATACGCGGCGAATTTCAGCGATCGCCACGGCGCGCGCCAATCGCGTTTTGCCTTCGCCCAGGCGATCAACAAGGATCATCCCTATGCCTATGAGGTAGAGCGCGCCGAGTTCGATCAGATGTTGATGGACAACGCCGTGCGTCATGGCGCGCGCCTCTATCAGGATTGGGCTGTGCGCGAAGTGATGTTCGACGGCGAGCGCGCCGTGGGCCTGCGGGCGGACTCGGCCGACGGCCAGGCGCTCACGGTGCATTGCCCCATGGTGGTGGATGCCTCCGGCCGCAGCGCCTTTCTTGGTAGCCGCCTCGGTATCAAGCGTGCCATCCCACTCGACAGCCGTACCGCGTTTTATGCCCACTTCGAGGATGTAGCGCGCGATGAGGGCGAACGTGCCGGCGATATACAGATTGTGGCATTCCCACACGGCTGGTTCTGGATGATTCCTTTTAAAGGCAATACCACTAGCGTCGGCATGGTGGTGACGGACGCGTATCTCAAGACGCGCAACCAGGACGTGGCGGCGCACATGCCGCACGCCGATGCGCACGCGCACGACGGCTCGGACGCGGCGGTCGCGGGCCGCGCGCTCCCGGCCAACGACGCCTTTTTGCAGCGTACCATTGCCGCCACGCCCTTCGTGCAGGAACGCATGCGCGCCGCGGTACAGAAATTTCCGGCACGCTCCATAGGCAACTTCTCCTATGTGATGGAGCGTTACGCCGGTGACGGCTATGTCATGGTGGGCGACGCCGGGGCGTTTCTCGACCCGGTATTTTCCTCGGGCGTGTTTCTCACCATGAAATCCGCGCAGGTGGTGTCGGAGGCGATCCTTCACTGCCATCGCATCAAAGACTATAGCGCGCGCCATTTCCATGATTATGAACGCCGTATCCGTGGCGCCCAGCGCATCTTTTTCCGCTTTATTTTCGGTTGGTATAACCCGGCGTTCCTGGATCTATTTTTCTACGCCCGCAATTATCTCGGCCTCAAGACCGCCATCACCTCGGTACTGGCGGCGGACCTATTCGATACGCGCCATTTGTGGAGCCTCAAGTTGCGCATCAATCTGTTGTTTCTGGTGGCGCGTCTGCACCGCTACCACTTGAAATTGCGCCGCGGAGGTCGTTCGCTGGTGCAGCACTTGCAAGTCTAAGGTGAGGGGGCCGGTAGCATGAAAATATTTCCGGGGCATGCGTCTCTGGCCGGTCATTTCCCGGGCAACCCCATAGTGCCGGGCGTGGTGCTTCTGGATGAGGTCACTTATGTCTTGGCCCACCATGTGGGTGCGGGCCTGCGGATCACCGGCATGCCAACGCTGAAATTCCTGGCGCCCCTGCTACCGGGGGAAGATTTTCGTATCGACGTTGTTATCAACAAGCCCGGCCGGGCAAGTTTCGAGGTCGTGGCGGGTGCGCGTAAAATCCTCACGGGTAGCGCCACCTATGAAGATGCCAAAGAGCGAGCACCCTTGCCTGCGGATACCGGCTTATGAATAAGTCTTGGCAGACACATCGCGAGCGCGGCACGGTATTTTCCCTTAAACTCATTGCCTGGCTTGCCTTAACCCTCGGACGTCCAACTGGCAGACTATTGCTGTATCCGATCTGCCTCTATTTCATGATTTTTTCCCGCGGCGGGCGGCGCGCATCGCGCCAGTATCTGACGCGGGTACTAGGGCGGCGCGCCACGTTATTGCACGTGTTTAATCATCACTACACCTTTGCCGCCACGCTCATGGATCGCGCTTTTCTATTTGCCGGTCGTTATCGGATATTCGATCTAAAAAAACACGGTCTAGAGGTGATGCTTCCGCTCCTAGACAGCAAGCGCGGCATTCTACTGTTGGGTGCGCACATGGGCAGTTTCGATCTAGTGCGTTTCTCTGGCGAAGCGGCATACGGCACGGTGGTCAATATGATGATGTACGAGGATAACGCGCGCAAAGTCAACACCGTCATCGCAAGCCTGGGCGGTAAAGAACACATGCGCGTGATTCCTATAGGTGGCATCGACGCGCTGTTGCGCGCCCAGGAGCGCGTCGAGCAGGGCGAGATGATCGGTCTACTGGCGGATCGCGTGGTTGCCAACGATCGTACCGTGCGTGTACCGTTTTTCGGTAAAGAGGCGATATTCCCCGCCGGCCCCATATTGCTGGCCAACGCCCTGAAGGTACCCGTGGTGCTATTTTTTGGAATTTATAGGGGCGGCAATCGCTATGAAGAATACTTCGAGCTTTTCGCCCCAGAGATCAACCTCGGGCGCGCAACACGCCAGAAGGAATTGGAGGCGTGGGTCCAGCGCTATGCCGCACGTCTGGAGC
>JANOTM010000132.1:0-8043 GCA_031416355.1 Gammaproteobacteria bacterium | reverse complement strand
ATCACCGGCAACATCGGCAAGCCCGGTGGTACCTCGCTTTCCATTACCGGCCAGTGCAATGCCATGGGTACGCGCGAATGGTCGTCGTGCTCCGGCCTGCCGGGCTATCGGGCGCTGGAAAAGCCCGGCGACCGCGAAGAGATCGGCCGCTTCTGGGGCGTGGACCCGGAATTTTTTCCCAAGAAGCGCGGCCTGTTCCAGACCGACATCTTTCCGGCCATAGAGACCGGCCAGATCAAGGGATTGTGGATCATCGCCACCAATCCCATGACGTCCATGACCAACAGCGCGCGCATACGCAAGACCCTGGAGAAGCTGGAATTCTTGGTGGTGCAGGACGCCTACGTGGACGTGGAGACCAACGAGTACAGCACGTGTATTTCCCCGCCGGCGTGTGGGGCGAGAAGGAAGGCTGCTTCACCAATACCGAGCGCCGCGTCAATCTGGTGCGCAACGTGGTGGCGCCGTACGCCGAATCCAAACCCGACCTGTGGATATTCAACCAGGTCGCTAAGCGCTTTCCCCAAGGCCAGCGCATGCGTTTCCCCGAGACCGCCGAAGGCGTGTTCGAGGAGCTGCGGCAATTGTCGCGCGGGCGCATGTTGGATTATTCCGGCATGACTTACGAACGCATAGAACAACAGCGCGGCATACAATGGCCGTGCACCGAGGGCGCGGCCACCGGTACACCGCGCCTCTACACCGACGGAAAATTCCAGTACCCAGACGGCCGCGCCAAATTGATCCCTCTGGCGTTTGTGGATAACAACGAGCGCCCCGACGGCGAGTATCCGTTTTGGCTCAACAGCGGCCGGGTGGTGGAGCATTTCCATACGCGCACGCGCACCGGCAAGATCGGCAATCTCAACAAGTTCAGTCCCACGCCCTACATGGAGATGAACCCGGATTCGGCGCGCGAGCTCGGCATTACGCATATGGGTTACGCGCGCCTGGTGTCGCGCCGCGGCGATGCCACGGTGCTGGTGCAACTGACGCAGCGCGTGCCACCTAACATGGTGTTTATCCCGTTTCATTTTCACGAATGCGTCAACCGTTTGACTTTGGGCCTGCTCGATCCGCATTCGCGCCAGCCGGCATTCAAACAGTGCGCGGTGTACATCGAGCCGGTGGCCGACGAACGCGCGGCGGCGGTGCGTAACCAGGCGGCGCGCGCTTACTGATGTTTCCCTATCCGATATTCTGCCATAGGCCGATCCCATGCTAGACACGTATAAGGACCAACCCGATTATGCCCGCACGCCTGACGTTCCGGCGCCGGAGAACAATCGCTATGGCAAGCGCATCACCCTGGCGGACGCGGGCAGTGCCCTGGCCACGCAGGCGCTGTGTATTAACGATAAGCCGACAGTGGCCACCAATCCCAACCGCTACAAGCAACACGGTTTTTATTTTAACGCCGACAACTGCATTGCCTGTCATGCATGCGAATCGGCGTGCAGCGAGAAGAACGATCTGCCGCCGCATCTGGCGTTTCGTTCCGTGGGTTATGTCGAGGGCGGTAGCTGGCCGGATTACCATCGCCTCAATCTCTCCATGGCGTGCAATCACTGCGACGACCCGGTGTGTCTCAAGGGTTGCCCCACCCGCGCCTATACCAAATTCGCTGAATACGGCGCGGTGTTACAGGACCCGGACATCTGCTTTGGCTGCGGCTACTGCACCTGGGTGTGTCCTTATAATGCGCCACAGCTCGATCCCATAGCCGGGCATGTACAAAAGTGCAATATGTGTGTGGACCGCCTGGAAGTGGGTTTGAAGCCGGCCTGCGCCGCCGCGTGCCTCGCCGGTGCCTTGGACTTTGGCATCATCGAGACGCGGCCGGACAACCGCGATCAACTGGAGGTGACGATACCCGGATTTCCCGATCCCGCCATCACGCGGCCCAATATCCGTTTCCAGCAGACGCGCACCCTGCCGCGCGAACTCACCCGCCCCGACTCCGCTCCGCTGCGCTACGAGCGCGACGAACATGCCGCCAGCCAGTACAAGGTCAAGGTGCGTGAGCAGGGCGAGGCGCGCGCATGGAATCTGCGTAAGCTACATTCGCGCGAGGATCCTTTGGTGGTGTTTACTCTGATTTCTCAGACCGTGATCGGCGCTTTCCTGATATTGTTTCTAGGCGCGCAGTTTGGTTTGCCGTTGCCATCTCCCGAGCACCATGGCTTGGCCCATACGGTGTTGCTGTTCGCCTTGCTGGCGGCGGAAACCTTCGCACTCGCCTTGTCCACCATGCATCTGGGCAAACCCCACCGGTTCTACCGCGCGTTCTACAATCTGCGCTACTCGCCCGTGAGCCGCGAGGTCGCCGGCATTGCGGTATTTTATGGATTGCTCGCGGCATATGCCGGGCTCACGGCCTTTCCCCAGCTCTTTAGTTGGCTGCCCGCGGGTTGGCTACGGACTGCACAGATGGCGTGCGGCTGGGGTGCATTACTGGCAGGCCCAGTAGCGTTGTATTTCATGCATGCGATATACCGCATCCCGGCGCGGCCGTTCTGGCATCACTGGCAGGTACTGACGGCGTTTTACGGCAATATGTTGGCCTTAGGCGGTTTGGTGGTGGGCTTGGTTGCAGCCGTCACTTTGACTTTGGCATCGGCCCCCTATGCAGGCCTATGGCAGGTACTGGCCTGGCCTATCGTGGCCGGATTGTTATTGGAAGGCCTAGGACTGACCATGCACGCGCACGATCTCAAGCGCCAAGGCGGGGAGGGCGCTGCATCCCATTACCGCCAGGTCACGACCTATGGCAAGACGTATCTTGCGCGCAACGCCGGTCTCGCCGTGGGCGCGCTGGCAGTAACGGCCTTGGCAGTGAGCGGTGTGGAGGGTGGGTCGGGTATTGTTATCTGGACCCTGGTGGCCACGGCCGTGGCCGCGGTAGCGGTGGTGGGCCGGGCCTTATTTTATGTTTTGGTCATCCCCACGACCTTGCCCGGTGCCTTTTTCTGGCACAATAAAGGTTTCGAGGAACACGCGCGCGCCACCGGGCTGGCCCAGTGGCCGCAAGTTGGGGTGGTGCCTGATACGCACTGAAGGTCGCTAGTACTCCGTCAAAAAAGTCTTTCCCCATAGGAATCGTTTTGGTCTCGCCAGAAAAAACCGGCGTGTAGAGTTAAGAGACACTTGGCGTTCTGGGAAGTCAAGCGGGTATTCTCAGCCGTTGTAGGGTGGGCATCGCCCACCACACGGGGTATCGATGGGCTCCGCTGGTGGGCGATGCCCACCCTACAGAACCCATCGGGTGACGGCGATACGGAAAAACTTATTTGACGGAGTACTAGGTTCCTGTCTCTATACATACGAGCGACCGGCATGGCGATCACCGAAACACGTACCACCTGTCCTTACTGCGGCGTCGGCTGCGGTGTGCTGATGCAGGTGGACACCGATGGTAGTGTCGCGGTCAAGGGTGACCCGGCGCATCCCGCCAATCACGGGCGGCTGTGTTCCAAAGGCGCGGCCCTGGCGGACACCTTGGATCAGGGAGGCCGCCTGCTGTATCCCGAAGTGCGCGGTGTGCGCTGCGACTGGGATACAGCGCTGGCCACGGTGGCCGAGGGTTTCCAGCGCATTATCCGCCAACACGGGCCGGACGCGGTGGCCTTGTATGTCTCCGGGCAGTTGCTCACAGAGGACTACTATGTCGCCAACAAATTCATGAAGGGCTACATCGGTTGCGCCAATATCGATACCAATTCGCGCTTGTGCATGGCCTCCAGCGTCTCTGGCTACAAGCGTGCCTTCGGCTCGGACAGCGTGCCGTGCAGCTATGAAGATTTGGAGCAAGCGCGGCTTATAGTACTGGTGGGTTCCAACACCGCCTGGTGTCATCCGGTGTTGTATCAGCGCATGGCGCAGGCGCGTAAGGACCATCCGGATATGCGCGTGGTGGTGATCGACCCACGCCGTACCGCCACCTGTGATATCGCCGATATACACCTGGGACTGCGCTCCGGAAGCGATGCGATCTTGTTTAATGGCCTGTTGGTGTATTTAGAGCAGAACGGCCATGGCCACAGCCAGTTTGTCAGTCATTGCACCGAGGGTCTAGACGCGGCGCTGGCGGCGGCGCGTGTCAGTGCGCCCTCGATACAAGTGGTGGCGGAACACTGTGGCTTGGAAGGCGCAGCGGTGGCCGAATTTTATAGTCTGTTTGCGCGCTATGAGCGCGTCGTCACGGTTTTCTCTCAAGGCATCAACCAGTCTTCCAGCGGCACTGACAAGGTCAACAGTATCATTAACTGCCATTTGTTTACCGGACGCATAGGGCGACCCGGCATGGGTCCGTTTTCTTTCACCGGCCAGCCCAATGCCATGGGTGGACGCGAAGTAGGGGGGCTGGCCAACCAGCTGGCCGCCCACATGGATATTGAGAATGCCGCGCACCGGGCGCTGTTGCAGACCTACTGGCGATCGCCGGCCATGGCGAGTAAGCCTGGGCCCAAGGCGGTGGACCTGTTCAAGGCGGTGTACGACAGGCGCATCAAGGCCCTGTGGATTATGGGCACCAATCCCGCGGTCAGCCTGCCGGCGGTGGATAGGGCGCGCGCGGCGCTGGACAATTGCGAATTGGTAGTGGTATCGGACTGCGAGCGCTACACCGATACCACGGCACGTGCCCACGTGCTATTGCCCGCCGCCGCTTGGGGTGAAAAGGACGGCACGGTCACCAACTCGGAACGCCGCATCTCGCGTCAGCGCACGTTTCTACCGCCGCCGGGAGAGGCGCAGCCCGACTGGTGGATAGTATCGCAAGTGGCGCGGCGCATGGGTTACGAACGCGGTTTTGATTACGCGTCCGCGGCCGACATTTTTCGTGAGTACGCACTTCTCACTGGCACCGCCAATAACAATAACCGCGCCCTGGACATCAGCGCCTTGGGTAAGCTGGACGCGACGGCATATGCTGCCTTGCAGCCGATCCAGTGGCCGGTAACACCCGATCACCCGCAGGGCACGCCGCGGCTTTTCGGCGATGGGCGCTTCTATACGTCCAGCGGCAAGGCGCGTTTTATTTCCATCACCCCGGTTCCGCCGGCCCACGCCACCGACGCTGCCTACCCGCTGATACTCAACACCGGTCGTATCCGCGACCAGTGGCATAGCATGACGCGCACCAGCAAAGCGGCGCGCCTGTCTGCGCACCAGCCCGAGCCGTTCCTCGATGTGCACCCAGCCGATGCCGCCGCGAACGCAATAGACGACGGCTCCCTGGCGCGTGTCGCCAGCCGCTGGGGTGAGATCACGGTGCGCGTCCACGTCAGTACGCAGCAGCGGCGCGGCGAGGTATTTGTGCCGATACACTGGAGTGACCAATTCGCCAGCAACGCCCGGGTGGGTGCCGTGGTCAATCCGGCGGTAGACCCCATCTCTGGACAACCGGAGTTCAAGCACACGCCGGTGCGTATCGCTCGGTATCATCCCCAGTGGTACGGATTTCTATTGTCCCGCAGAAGGCTGGCCATGTCGGACGCCGCCTATTGGGTGGCGGCCCGCGGCGATAAATTTTGGCGTTATGAAATTGCTGGCGAGCAGCACCCAGGCGATTGGGCAACACACGCGCGCAGCCTATTGTGCAACAAAGACAACCACGTGGGATGGATAGAATACTTCGACAAAGGCCGCCATCAATATCGCGGCGCACGCCTGGTGGCGAACAGATTGGAAAGCTGTATTTTCA
Organism: Gammaproteobacteria bacterium; assembly: GCA_031416355.1. Lineage (GTDB taxonomy): Bacteria > Pseudomonadota > Gammaproteobacteria > Acidiferrobacterales > UBA6901 > JANNJF01. The sequence goes on along the minus strand of JANOTM010000132.1, from coordinate 2,339 downwards.
TTGGACCGGACCATGTGCTGCCACCGCGTGACTGGCTCGCTGGCCTGTTTGCGCACCCTACGCTGACCGCAGATCAACGTACCAGCCTGCTGACCGGCGCACCGGGCAAAGGCCGGTCCGATAGCGGCCGCAGCGTCTGCGCCTGTTTTAGCGTCGGTATTAACACAATATTGGATGCCATCCGCCGCGATGGACTCACTACACCCGAGGCGATAGGCGCCGCCCTGAAGGCCGGCACCCATTGCGGATCGTGCGTACCCGAAATCAAGGCGCTTATTGCTCAGGCCAAGGAAGCGGTTGCATGACATTAGTAATCATCGTTTTGGCAGGATATGAGGGCATCTGCGCTAGGGTTAGACAGTATTTTTAGCTGATCTAGATATTTAGGCCTAAGTATTAGGTATAATGCCCATCCTTTTAGGCCACTACTTTTAGCCACTACTTTTCTCTAAATATTTTAGATAAGTTGCATTCCGCGCCGGATGCGTGTCGCCAATGTTGCCCCTTGCCTACATTACCCGGGCAAGGGGGCATTGGACGATTTTTTTCTGCGGCGTAGTATTTAGTAGCCTCTTTACTGAAATAAAAAACTGAATCTAAATCTAAAACTAAAACTAAACCGAAACCGAAACCGAAACCAAACCCATGCCAAACAAGCCACCCACCCACCCAGTCCGCCTCAAGGCCCTCATCCTCACCACCGGCCTATCCCCCATCGTCCAGCCCCTCCTGGACTCTGGGCACACCATCGTCGGCATCGTTGACTGCAGCGGCAAAGAGGTCGAGTCCGCACCCGCCTCCACCCTATACCGGCTACTGAGAGCCGGGCACCGGTTGATACGCAGTGATTCACCGTCTCTCGCCTCGGTCGCAGCCCAACGCAACATCCCCTATTATCGCACCGACCGGGCAGCCCGCGACCCCCAACTCGCAGCCTGGATACAGGCACGGCATCCGGACGTCATCGCCGTCTATTACGCCCCTATCCTAGGCCCACATATATTTACTATCCCACCCCTGGGCACCATCAACCTCCATCCCTCCCTACTACCCGCCTATCGCGGCGGCCATCCCTTATTCTGGAGCGTGCATAACGGCGACACCCAAGCCGGCACCAGCGTCCACTTCGTCGAAGCGCGCACCGATGCCGGCGATATCCTCTACCAACACGCCTTTCCTATTCAACCGGGCATGTCCGAAGCCACCCTCGAAAGACTGGCCATAGACCACCATGGTGTCAGACTCATGCTTAAAGCTCTGGATGTCCTGGCTGCAGGTGTCTGTCCCCGCACCCCCCAGCCTGCCCTCAGCACTACGCCTGCCGCCAACCGGGTTAATGCAGAAAAACTACGCAGGCTCATAGACTGGAACCACTGGCCCATAGAACGGGTATGGTCAGTCTTGCGGTTCGGCGAGGCCTGGCAAAATGTCCTACCCTGCCCCCCGGGCTGGAAAAGCCCGTTTCGGTGGACCCTAGGCCACTATACCCAAGAGCCGGTAACCGGACCCCCGGGCAGTATTGCGCAAGATCGACGCGGGTATTACCTGGTGCATCCCGAGGGCAAGATCCGACTATCTGTTCATTACGATCTTAGGCGTTATGTAAAGTGGGTATTGTTGCGGCTGAAAGGCTACCCAGCAACTTGCTATTCCTATTTACTTATAATTGCGTGCAACCAGCAGTTTATCTATCCTCTCCTAGAGCTTTGATTGACATCGCCGTGGCGAGCGGCGCTATATGTGTTTATCCCCGCCCATGGAGTCAGCAGGTCCGGGGATGACCGGTGGCATCGGGCAATCCAGGCTGGCGGCCAGGGCGCGTAGCAGTTCGATACCATCGACGGTGACATGCCCATCTGCGGTGATGCACGCCGCGCATGCCTTCAGCAAGCGCGGTTTCATCAGCGGTTTTATCTGTTCCAGTTTGTCCACCGCCGCGTCCAGCCGGTGCAGCGACACATCCTTGCGCGCGATTCTCTGTAACGCACCGGCGCCGATGGCGAGACGGCCGGCGTCGAAGGCGCGTGCCGCCGCTGCGTCGTCGTTGCTGTGCTCGGCATGGGCCACCACGGATAACAATAGTTCACTCTCGGCCTTAACGTCCCCCAATACTGAATATTTGGCGCGCGGGCGCTGGCGCAGACCATGGGCCTCATCCAGGTGTTGCAGTAACACGCGTTGCAGCACCCATTCACCGAGGCTGATCTTATTGTCCGCGCGCATGAGCGCAAGCAAGTTGTTTTTAAATAGGGCGTACTGGGGCCGCGTGAGCTCGCGCAATGCCGGCATGGATAAATCTATCAGTGGCAGGCGCAAGCGCCGGTCCAGGGTGGCCACGA
>JANOTM010000131.1:0-19080 GCA_031416355.1 Gammaproteobacteria bacterium | reverse complement strand
CATCGATCTCCCCGGGCTCGGTGGGCGAGGAGCCGCAACGAGCAGCGCCGTTCGACCGAGAATCGACAGCGCCGTTTCCAAACGTTTATCGTTGTTCCGTTGCCTTTCGCCGGCCCTCGGGCGGCAACGATCGATTCGTCGCGCGACAGTGAGAAATACAAAAGCAGATCGGAGGGCGTGAGGATTTCATGGGGGGCCAGGGTTGCTCTGATCTTGGGCTGTTCCAGGATGCGCGCCATATGCTCGTAGTCAAATACCAGCGGTTGCTTAGCCCCTATCAATATCAGATCACCGGTATGGAGGTTGGCGAAACTCATGCCCTGCGGAAATACCTGGTAGAACGCCTGCAATAGGGAGCGCAGCGTGGTCGCGTCCATTCGAAAGAGATTTACCCACTGCGCGAACACACCTCTCTCGTTCAGGCGCAATTTGACGATTTCCCAAAATTGGCGCGTAAACACATTGGCGGCACCGGCCAACCACGGGTGCGAAGGTTGCGCAACGATAAGATCGTAGCGAGTGGGTTCGACCAACAAGGTATTGCGAGCGTCGTTAAAATCCAGTCGTACACGCGGATCTCGCAATGCCGGAATTTCTCCCACGCCAGCATGGCGGTCCGCCTCGACCACCGCCGGTTCAAGCTCCACCACGTGGATCGATTCCAGGTCGGTAAGCGTCAAGGCGCGCGTCGTGATGCCGCCGCCGAAACCGACAACAAACGCGGATTGGGGGTTTTCATGCAACATATAGGGGATGAGTCCCAGCAGCGTTTCGATAAGCATTGCTTGGTTAGGGTCGTGCATGTGGATCAACGATTCCTTAAGCCCGTTGTTCTGCAATTGCGCAATGGTATTGTCATAGGTAACGAGACTGACGACACCGGCCTTGCCCTCTTCCAGAAACAGGAACTTGGGCTTTTTGCCGCTTTGCGCATGGACATCCCACTGGTAATTAACCGATGCGATGAGCGCCTGATAACTCAAGTGCGGGGCCAACCAAGCACTGAGGAGAGCGACCACGACAGACCCAAGTAAGGCGAAGCGCACCGTGGCTTGCCGAAACGTGGGTAAAAATAACAGGGCGAGCAGCAGAATCGCCACCGCCATGAACGTCAAGAGATGGTCCGTCCCGTAGCGGGGGATGAACCAGAACCCTGCAAAGATGGCGCCGAAAATGCTGGCCACGGTATTGATCGAGTAGGCCTTGCCGATACGTGTACGCACCGCCATCAATGTACCGCAATACAATTTGAGATTGAGCGGAAACAAGGCGCCCAGCAGAAAGGTGGGGATAAATAACAGCGCAAACACAATGGCATATTTCGTCAGGTGCTGTAACACCGGGACGGTGTCGAGATGGTTGATCGTTTCATAAACCAGCGGCAGCGCGCTAAAGCCTGCGCGTGTGGCGATTAATGAAACGCCCAGTAACAGCAGGCCCATGGCCATCCATGCCTGTGGCGCGCGGATTTTTTCGAGATGCGACTTGATGGCCCAGGAACCGGCGGCAATGCCGCTCAAGAACACCGTCAATATAGCGGCGTACCCATAAATCGTGGTGCCGGTAAAAATGGAAAGATACTTGGTCCAGCCGACTTGGGTTGCGATAGCGACAAACCCAGTGGCGGCCAGGACGATCAAGGCGCGCATACGATACGCCCGGTCTTCGCCGACCAACACAGGATGGGTTAACACCGCAGCCAGCGGCGGCTCTATGGCCGACAATGTCCAGTAACGGCTGGCGTACAGGGCCCCCAGTACTATCGTCATGTTCAGCGCAAAGGCGATGTATATCGCCCCGTCCAATCCCCAATTCGGGATAAAGACAAAACCCGTAAGCGCAGCGCCCAAAACCGCGCCGGCCGTATTGAGGCTATAAAGCTGACCTATGCGCAGACCGACCTCGCCGTGGCGGCGAATCAGTATCGAGGCCATGACCGGAAACGTTGCACCCATGCACAGCGTGGGGATGGACAACAAGATTAGGGCCAGGAAAAACTTGAGACTCAGTTCCGTGCCGATCGTGGGGAATAGGGCCAGCAGACCATCGAGGTGAAGCAGGATCGGCAACAGCGCCAAACCGCTGAGGCCGATTAACAATTCCAAAATAATATAAGGTTTAAAACTATTAATACGGTTGCGAGTGATGCGTTCCGCCAAATAACTTCCTATCGCCATTCCGAAAAAGAAAGCCGCAAGCACGGTACTGATCGAGGCGCTGGTGGAACCCATACTCAAGCCCAATAGTCGTACCCAAGCGACCTGGTATGTCAAACTGGCAATGCCGGAGAGGACTAGGAAACTGGCGGCAAGCAAGAAGGGCATTGAAGATTACCTTAAACAGAAACGATAGTGGTTTAGTAATGAGGACTACGCAGTTTTTCGTGCAATCACATGCAGGAGTTGCATGGACAATTACTAGGTATTGATCGTTATTTTTCTATATATGTACCGTTTGTCAGTTTGATGAATCATACATAAATAAATTTCGGCGACTGTCTGAAATCTGACAGATTCAACAGGAAGCCTTGCTGTAACTTCGCGTTTCCTTCAGAAATCTGAGGGAAGGTTTGAAGTTCTTTCAATCACTAACTTTACTTGTAGGAGGTATTTATGGGTGGCGGAGGCGGCGGTATGGGTGGTGGTGGTGGTATGGGCGGTGGCGGCGGCGGCGGTATGGGCGGCGGCATGTAATGCCCCCAGAGGGCGAAGTCTATAGTCCTCGCCTGCTGTTCAGTAAACAACGGCACCTTCGGGTGCCGTTGTCATTTCATGCGCGGCTATACGCAGTATCAGGACAGGTCCAAAACCATCATGTGCGGCATCGCGATCATTCTCTACCACAACGGCAGTACGCCCGAGGCATGGCGCGCTCGGGCCATGCATTTGGCCCTCGCGCATCGCGGACCGGACGCTGCCCATGTCTTGTTGCGCCCTGGCGTGGCCCTGGCACATGCGCGCCTGAGCATCGTGGATATTCAAGGCGGTACGCAGCCGATGCAGACCGCCGACGGCCAACTGGCCATTACTTATAATGGCGAGATTTATAATTTCCAGGACCTGCGCTCCGCGCTGAGTGCGCGCGCCGTGGCGTTTCGCACGCAATCGGACACTGAAGTCGTGCTGTACGCGTATCGGGAATTCGGCATGCGGGCGGTAACCAAGTTACGCGGCATGTTTGCCTTTGCTATCCATGACGGCATTTCCGGCGAGTTGTTTCTGGCGCGCGACCGGCTCGGTATTAAACCGCTCTATTATTACAACGACGACCGGGTGTTTGTTGCCGCGTCGGAAATCAAAGCAATATTCGCCTCCGGTCTGGTGAAGCCGGAATTAGATCGTGCGTCGATAAAAAACTATTTCACCTATCAGTTTTCCATCGCCCCGCACACCCCTTTCACGCACATTTATGAATTGCCACCGGCACACACACTGCGTATCGCGGCGGGCACTAGGCCGCGTCTGGAGCGCTACTGGGACATCAATTTTCCCCAGGCCGGCGATTACGAGAGCATGGATGAGGCCCATTGGGCCGCGCGCTTCGCCGACGCGCTGCAAGACGCCGTGGCAAGCCATGCCATCGGCGACGTTGCCATCGGTTCTTATCTCTCCGGAGGTATCGACTCGTGCAGCGTCACCCGGCTGCTGGCCGACTTTCAGCCGCGGGTACAGACCTTTTCCATCGGTTTCGACAACGCCGACTATGACGAGTCCCCCCAGTATCGCGCGATCGCGCAGTCCATGGGTGTAGCCAATACCGAGCTGCGCCTGCAGGATGCGCGGCCGCAAGGTTATCTCGACGATCTGGTGCAGTGCATTTACCACCTTGAGCAGCCGCAACGCATGGCGGTCGATGTCCCGCATTATCTATTGTCCGGACTGGTACGCGACAATCACTACAAGGTAGTTTATACCGGCGACGGTGCCGATGAAGTACTGGCTGGTTACGACTGCTTCCGTCAGGACTCTATGCGGCTATGGTCCAACGGCGCATTGAATAGCCTTTTGCGCCGTTGGCGTTACATGCACCAGTACACGCGCCATTTCGCGCGCGATCAAATGCGCCTGCTGCTCGCCCTGCACGGGCGCGGCGCGCAGCGGCAAACCGTGGACCGGTTTGGTTTCTACCCGGCGTGGCATGACTTCTGGCAGATCACGCGGGCACAGCGTGCCGGCATCATGCGCGACGACGCTGCGATAAACGGGGAGGCGCAAATGGACACACTGGTCGCAGGCATGCAACCGCAACTGCAGGGGCGCGACGCGATCAACCAGTCTTTGTATTTTGAGATGAAAACGCGCCTGCCGGGCTGGATCCTGTGGAAGAGCGATCGCCTCAGCATGGCGCATGGGGTGGAGGCGCGCATTCCCTTTCTCGATCACCCCTTGGTGGAATTGATCGCGCGCATGCCGCCGACGTTGAAGCTCAATGGCTTGAATGAAAAATATATCCTCAAGCAGTGCATGACACCGCGACTACCGGAGGTTCCACATGCGTATAAAAAGCGCGGGTTCTATACGCCCATCAGCGCATGGTTTTTTACCCCCGCGCGCCTGGGCCAACTGCAGCCGTATCTTTCGCGCGAAGCCTTGATCAAGGCGGATCTGTTTGATCCTGACCGTGTACTGGCCCTACAGCAGGCACTACAGGCCTGGTCAAAACCGGCAGATATGCACGCCGCCTATGGTTACACGCAACTCGAGTGGACCTTGTTCACAGTGCTTACCACGCAGATACTGCATCATTTGTACATCGAGAAAAGCATATTCTCATCCCCGGCACTCTCTGGGTATCAGACCCAGAGAGTGTAGAAATGGCACAGACCCTAGGCAATTGATCGCCTACTGCATCGCGTCCCTTTGCCAGACGCGTTTATTCGCTCTACGCTCGACCGTGGCCATCTCGCTTGCCCCATTCGCAATTTGATGCAGGTTTTCCAATTTCTTGATAATCAGAAAATGGCGCTCGCTGTCGACAATGCCTTGGCGTTTCATTTCGGCAAGGCAGGTGCTCACACCTTGACGACTAGTGCCTACCATGTCCGCGATATCTTGCTCGGTCAGGGGTATACCCATGTGTATGCACTGCCCGGCCAACTTGCCATAGCTTGCTCCCAGCCGCACTAGGAGCTGAGCGACCTCCATCTGGATGTTGCCATTCGCAAGACTTAAGAAACGTTGGCCGAGTTCGCGCATGCGCAATGCCATAATCTTCATCAAACTGTAAGTCGCTTCCGGACGGATGCTCAGCCATTCTTTAAATGGGATATGCGCTATGCTGAGCACTTCGCATTCCTCCGCCGCGCGTGCATAAATCAGCCTAGGCCGCTCTTGCAGGCTTTCTGCCAAACCAAAAATCTCACCCGCGAGGGAAAACCAGAGCAGGACATCGCGCCCTTCGGCCGAACTTCCAAAAAGCTTGACACGTCCACGTGTCATAACCCAAACATTCAAATCGTTTTCGCCCGCCTTAAAAATGAAATCGTTTTTGGCGAAGATCCGCCTTTTTCCTATGCGGTAGAGTTCATCTTTATCGGGTTCTTGTAATTGCGCTAAAAAATCTAGGGGGGTATCTATGCGTTTTTGTAACTGCTCCATATGCCGTTCCTCCTGATGACGCTACTATGACTAAGCAGTCAAAAATCCTGTGGCATCCTAGCCAGCACGGCGCAGGTCAACGTGCTGACCCAGTATTTTCTGCTGCGGCAAAATCCTAAAGCGTCACTTAAGGGAAGTCTGTAACTAAAGGCACAGTCGCCAGTCCGTAAAAATACAATTACACGTCAGGGGCCCCGGAAAGCCGAGCGAGGTCCTGGGCCGACAGTAGTTCAACCGACCCACGGCGCAGGCGGATGCAACCCAGGTGTTCCAACTCCTTCAAGAGGCGACTTGTGACTTCACGCGTGGTGCCGAGCTCGTGGGCTAGCTCCTGATGCGTCACCTGCAGACGCGTCGTTTTGCGCTCATGGAAAAGCTGGCTGAGCAGGCTGGCGAGACGCAAATCCAAACGCTGAAAGGCCACCCGCCCCACAAGATGCATCAAGTTGCTCAGACGCTGCGACAAAGTAGCGAACAGCACTTGGCGAAATTCTTCGGAATGGGCGAGCGCTTTGTGAAAGTCATCCAGCGGGATAATGGTAGCGCGTACTTCTTTTTCCGCCACCGCCTCGGCGGAATAAGTGGTGTTATTAAGCAGATTTGCCAAGGTTAAGAGACACATCTCCCCTGCCTGTGTCCGATAGAGGACGATCTCGCGTCCGTTTTGCGCGCGCTCATAAACACGCACACAGCCCTTTGCAAGCAAGATGAAGCCCTGACTAGACTCGCCTGGGCGCATCATTATCGTACCCACGGGAAAGTCCAGCGTTTGGGCCGCCGCGCTGGCGGACAACCAAGCCGCGTCGGTAATGACCGCCAAGCGCGGGAAGGCGGAAAGCCAGTCCCGTGCTGAGCTGTATGCGGAACCGTGCATATAACCTCCGCTTTTAACTTGGAGACAGCTTACTTTCTTCTGATGAATTTCCCAAATATGTCAATACGTATTAGTAATTTAGTAATATCTAATGTTTAGTGCGTGTCCGAATTATGACAGCACGAACCACCGGCACTACCTACAGTAGCTGCATTTTCCCACAGACACACCCTAAGGAGCGCATGTTAATGCAAATTAAAAGACGGGATTTTTTGCGTATGGGTACTAGCGCCGTGGTCGCGACCATAGCCGGCACTACCGGCCTGCTGTCGTGGACACCCCGGGCGCTGGCGCAAACCATCGCGGTAAGCTTGACGGCGCTGAAGGGTGACGTTACCCAAATCGACGGTACCACTGCCTTCATGTTCGGGTTCAGCAATACCGGCCTCCTGACCGTACCCGGGCCGACGATTATTTGCCAGGCCGGCGATACGATTTTACTCAGCTTAAGTAACACGCTCAATACACCTGTCGTGATCGCGGTGCCAGGCACTAGTATCAAACTCACTGCGCCTGCACTCGGCACGGCGCAAATTTCGTTTGCGGCGCCGGCGCCGGGTAGTTATTTGTATTGCGACGATCAAAATAGCGGCGTCAACCGCGTCATGGGCCTACATGGATCACTGGTGGTGATGCCGGCGGGTATCAAAAACCAGGCATTCACGGGCGGACCAACGTTCAAACGCCAATTTAAATGGCTGCTGGGCAACGTCGACCCCGTGTGGGGCAACGCCGTGAAGACGAACGGCGATGCCTATGTTAGATCCATCGTTGCCTCCAGCTTTTTACCGCGCTATTTCACCATCAATGGCAACAGTTACGACAAGACGCATGAACCTAATACCGACCTCTACGGCTTGTACGGCGAAGCGGCGCTGGTGCGCATTATGAATGCCGGAGGCATGGTGCATTCACCGCACTTCCATGCCAACCACGTCGAGATATGCAGCATCAATCGGCAAAACTTCAGCAGCAATCGCAAATACAAGGATATCGTTTCCATGTTCCCCTTAGATTGCCGCGATGTCATCTTCCCGTTCAAACAACCACCGGATGCATGGCCGGCCATCACCAGCGAGCCGCAAAACTTTCCCATGCACTGTCACGCGGAGATGTCGCAGACCGCGGGCGGCGGCATGTATCCGCACGGCATGCATTGCCTGCTCGCATTAGGCAAGAAGCCGACTATCGAGTCGGACTTGACTCAGGGCGTGGCTAAGCTTCCTTAAACGAACGAAGCACGTGACGTAACCAGCATCCGCTGCCGTGTAACCTGGCGGCGTTACCTAGAGAGGATATGAACATCATGGCAAATTTATTGGGCAATAATTCTTATATAAAATTGGGAAAACAGAAGGGCGGTGGTAGCGGCATGGGAGGTGGTGGTACTGGCACGGGTGGTACTGGTAGCACTACTAGTGGCATGGGTGGTGGCGGGATGGGTGGTGGCGGGATGGGCGGTGGGAGTTGTGCCGCCGGCATTACCGGTAACTGTGGCTTAACCGTCGATGCGCCCGCGACACCCGGACGAGTAACGCCTGATATTGAATTCTTCCTCTCCACGTTCATGATGGGCAGCCAGGTCATCAACGGCGTCAGCGTGCCGGTGTGGGGGTTTAACGGCGGCGGTGGTATGGGCGGGGGCGGCATGGGCGGGGGTGGTGGCATGGGCGGCCGTTTCCCGGCACCGGCGATACGCGTGCGCCAGGGCCAGATCGTGCATACCCACCTAAATGCCATGCAAATGATGGCTCCCCACACGATCCACCACCACGGCATCGAACCTTCCAGTTTCAACGACGGCGTTGGACATTACTCGTTCGACGTCTTGGGTAGCTATACCTATCAATGGCGCGCGTCGCAGGCGGGTACGTATTTTTACCATTGCCACGTCAACACCGTGTTGCATGCGGAGATGGGCATGTATGGCGCGCTCATTATCGATCCACCCACCGGCCCCGGCACCTCATTCGTGGGCGGGCCGGCTTACGACGTAGAGGCAATCTGGGCAGTGGACGATATCGATCCTTCGTGGCATTGTCTGCCGTGGAATGCAGCGCTGTGCGGCGGTGATGCGCGCCTGAATAATTTCAATCCGACTTTATTCTGCATCAACGGATTGGGCGCGGATCTTACCCAGACCGACCCTACAGTGGCCATCACCATACCCAGCGGCCAGACCTTGTTGTTGCGCTACATCATGGCGGGTTACGTACCGCAGCGCATAAAATTTCCCACAGGCATAGGCGCCGTCACCATCATCGCCGAGGATGGCCGTCCATTGAAGGCTCCACAGACCCTGGCCGCGGGCGGGTCGGTGACCATGACTCCCGCCGAGCGCTACGAGTTCATCATCAAGCCCACCACCACGGGTACCTTTCCGGTCGATATCACTTATTTCAACTACCGCGCAGTCAGTGGTTCGTTGAGCCAGATTGGGACCATACGTTCAGTGATTACAGTAACCTAAGTCGCCAGGGGTAGTGCGCGCAGAGTATATGTTGTCATTCTGCGCGCGCTGCCGGTATTAACGTCGGAGTAAGGGAAAGCCATGCGCCTACATACATGCCTAGTGCTGTTACTGTGCTTATCATTGCCGCTGCCATCAACGGCGGCCAAGATGTCCAACCCTGCTATTAGCCCCGCCGACCACGAATTGCTCATCGCTGTCGGTCAGGGACAAATCGCGCGCGCCGAGGCCTTGCTGAAGGCAGGCGCCAACATCAATACCCCTCACCCGCCCTGGCAACTCACCCCACTGCTGGTCGCCAGCGAGCTGGATTTCGCCATGGTAAAATTGCTGGTGGCCCGCGGCGCCGAGGTGAATGTGCACGATCGTGACGGCATGACCCCCTTAATGAGAGCGGTTGCCCTGCGTGACCTGCGCATGGTGGAACTATTACTCGACGCCGATGCGCGGATTAACGCGAAAGACAACCGTGGCCATACCGCACTCACCCACGCGGTTTTGCGCAGCGATGCCGTCATCCTGAAGCTCTTGATCGACCGGGGTGCCGACGTGGACGTGGTCGCGGCCATGGGCACAACGCCCTGGAGCATCGCGCAACGCATGCGCGAGGCGGCGCTGGCCATGCCGGAACGAAAGGAGGAGAAATCTCACGTCCATATGGCAGGGCAAGCCAGCCATCCCATGCGTAACAAAAAAGACTCGCTCCTACAAACCAAGGCAGTACTGGACGTACTTGTGGCCACGGGCGTGCAACGGCCGCAGCAACCGGCGAGTTTCGATGCCATGCAATACCATCGCCATTAAGTCTTGCCACGCCGCCCATGCGTCCCGTGGATCGTTACGACAGATCCGCGGTCACTAAAAAATGGGTCGGAGGCATATCACGCATTGAACCGGCAATAATCCGGACAGTGACTCGGACCCCCTAAACTATTAAACTTGAAGAATCTTCATGCATACTAAATCACTGCGACCCTATCTTAAATGCCCTGCCCCCTTTGCAACCACGCCGAGAACGAGCCACTGGGCAAAAAGAATGGCTATACGGTGGTCACTTGCCGGGCTTGCGGTTTGCGCTATGTGCAGGAAATGCCGACGCTCGCTGAGCTAAGCGAATACTATGCCGCGTATCACGGTAATGCCAAAAACGTCCACAATGCCACTCGCAAGGTAGGTCGCTGGAGGCGCAAATTGCTGCCCCTAAAGTTCCTCGCACGCGGTAAGGAATTTCTGGACGTGGGATGCAACACCGGCTTCGCGGTGGAAGCGGCACATCAACTGGGCTTTCGCGCCAGTGGCTACGATTTAAGCAGCGAAGCCATCGCGCTCGCGCGCACGACTTATCCCAGTTGCCATTTCGAGCACGGCACCGCGCAGACCGCCGCGGCCGCCGGTAGACGTTACGACGCCGTACTATGTGCCGAGATGATCGAGCACCTGACCGAACTGCAAACCTTGGCGGAAGCCCTGTCGACGCTGGTTAAACCGGGCGGCGTCTTGTTTCTTACCACCCCCAACGCCAGGCATTTTCTGACGCCGAAAGATTTTCTGTCCTGGAAAGAGGTCTGTCCACCGCACCACTTGATCTATTTCGGTCGCGAGCAGATAAAAACTTTTTTGGGCCAGGCTGGCTTCAATATCAGTTATTTTCTTCCTATGCTGCACAAACCGAGTATTCGTGTGATGGCGCGCCGGCGGTGATAGGGACTCCTATCCTTAAACCCGTGTAGGACAATAGCGCAGCGCATTGCGCCGCCGCATAAATCATGCAGGCCCTCTCTGCATCTCTATAACATCACAACAATAGCTCACGCCCGGAACTGAACTGCATGTACTTACCGGTGATCGGATCGTGGAACTGTAGGTGCTTGGCAAGGAGTTGCAGCGGTTGATCGTAATCGTCATCTCTTTCCGGTTGCAGCGCCGGATAAACCTTGTCGTTGATGATCTTGAACCCCAGGCCGCTCAGGTGTAACCGCAGCTGGTGGGTTTTTCCGGTCAGCGGGTTCAATCGAAACCGTGCGCGGTTTCGATTTATCTCCAGAAGCTGGATATGGGAACGGGCATTTACGATACCGGGGGCGACTTTCCTTCTGAATCTCGGCTCGTCCCGGATTATTCTGTTTTCCACTATCCAGTGTTTTTCTTGCGGAGGCCTATGCAATTCGCATAGCGCAAAGTAGGTTTTCTCTATCTTTCCGCGCGCGAAGAGTTCGTGGTAGCGGCTGCGGGTCTTCTTGTTGACCGAAAAAATGACTAGACCCGCGGTTTCGCGGTCGATGCGGTGCAGGGGTGTCAGATCGTCTATGCCCTGCCGGTGTCGCAAGCGGTTTAGCAAACACTCATGGACATAGCGGCCACCCGGGGTCACGGGAAGAAAGTGCGGCTTGCACGCAACCAATAATTCGTCATTTTGAAACAAGATGATTTCTGTAAAGGGAATGACCGGCTCATGCTCGACTTCGCGGAAATAAAATATTCGTTTGCCGGGGGAATAGGCCGCCGCATGGGTAAGGGCCACGCCCATGTGGTCGAGCACCTTGCCTGCGTGGATACGCTGTTCCCATGTATGCAGAGGAATGTTGGGAAAAGTCTTGGATAGAAACTCCAGTAGCGAGGGATAGGGCTTTTCTATTTCCGGTAGCGTGACTACGGAGGGATATTTCGATATTCCCACTTAAATATTCTCCGCAGTCATGAGTGGATCGGGGTTTATATGTGTCTCACTTTAAACATTAAATATAATCCGCGCCACGTCCTTGTAGTGCTCGGCAAAATGCACTTTCAGACCCTTGCGGATGTGATCCGGCAGCTCGTCGAAATCGCGTCGGTTGGCCTCGGGTACGATCAGTTCGCGTATACCCGCACGGCGCGCGGCGATGACTTTTTCGCGTATGCCGCCCACCGGCAAGACCTGGCCCATGAGAGTGATCTCGCCGGTCATGGCGAGCTGGCGACGGATCTTTTCCCCCCGCGCCAGGGACAGCAGCGCCGTGGCCATGGTAATGCCGGCACTGGGTCCGTCTTTGGGCGTGGCCCCCGCGGGCACATGCAGGTGGATAAAGGCATGCTCGAAGAAATCCTTTTTGCCGCCGAACAGGGTGTTGTGCGACGCGATGTAGCTATAGGCGATTTCGGCCGATTCCTTCATCACATCCCCGAGCTGGCCGGTGAGCTTGAAACCACGCGTCTGTAAAAAGACGCGGGTGGCCTCCACGTCCAAAGTGACGCCGCCGAGCGGCGTCCACGCCAGGCCGGTGATGACGCCGACACCGGCCAGGGGTTTTTCCGGACGGAACACGGGTTTGCCGAGGTAGGTTTCCAGATTTTTTGCGTCCACGTGTATCGGCGTCTGTTTGCCTTGCAGCATTGCCACCACCGCCTTGCGGGCAATGGTGTTGAGCTGTTTTTCAAGGTTGCGCACGCCGGCCTCGCGCGCATAGCCTTCGATAACTTCGGTGAGCGCGGCCTTGTCCACTTTGAGCTGGCCGCGCTTGAGCCCGGCCTTTTGCAATACCCGCGGCAGCAAATGGTTTTTGGCAATCTCCAGTTTTTCGCTGGTGATATAACCGCTGAGGCGGATGATTTCCATGCGATCCAGCAGCGGCGCCGGTATGGTATCCAGCTGATTGGCGGTGCACACGAATAACGCCTTGGAAAGATCGAAGCGTACATCCAAATAGTGATCGAGGAAATCCACGTTCTGCGCCGGATCCAGCACCTCGAGCAGCGCCGATGCCGGGTTGCCCTGGTAGGACGCGCCGATCTTGTCGATCTCGTCCAGCATGATGACCGGATTGGCCACACTCACTTCTTTCATCGCCTGGATAAATTTTCCTGGCATGGCGCCGATATAGGTACGCCTATGGCCATTGATCTCGGCCTCGTCGCGCATGCCGCCCACGGAGAAACGATAAAACTTGCGTCCCAGCGCCTCGGCGATGGAATGACCGATGGACGTCTTGCCGACACCCGGCGGACCGACCAGCAAGATGATGGAACCGGCGATCTCACCTTTCATGGAGCCGACCGCGATAAACTCCAATATCCTGTCCTTAACGTCAGTAAGCCCGGCGTGATCCCGATCCAATACCGCACGTGCATGTTCCAGGTCCAACACATCTTTCGAATACACGCCCCACGGCAGCAGCGTGAGCCAATCCAAATAGTTACGCGTGACCGCATATTCCGGCGAACCGGTTTCCAGCACCGACAGCTTTTGCATTTCGTCGTCGACACGCCGCTGGGCGGGGGCCGGCAAGCTGAGCACCTTGAGGCGTTCGCGGAAGGTGTCGATCTCGGCGGTACGGTCGTCCTTGGCGATACCCAGTTCCTTCTGGATCGCCTTGAGCTGCTCGCGTAAAAAGAACTCGCGCTGGTTGGCGTTGATTTTTTCTTCTACCTTCTGACGCAGATGCATTTGCGTCTTGGCGACCTCGACTTCTTTCTTCAGCACTACCAGCACCTTCTCCAGTCGTGCGAGAAGAGGGATGGTCTCCAGCACCTCCTGGAGTTCTTCCTTACTCGCGGTGGTTAGGCTGGCGGCAAAATCCGCCAGCGACGACGGCTCTTCCGGGCCGAAGCGGTTAAGAAAGAATTTCAGTTCCTCGCCGTATAGCGGATTGAGCGGCAGCAGTTCTTTGATGGTATTGATGATGGCGACGGAATACGCCTTGAGTTCGGGCAACTGTCCGTGACCGGTTTCGGGGAAATATTCGGCGCGCGCCACATATGGGCGGTCCTCCGAGACCCAGTGCTTGATGCGAAAGCGTTGCAGGCCTTCCACTAGAATTTGTAGCTTGTCGTCGTGTTCCGATATCCGATGAATCCGGCAGGCGGTACCCATGGTATAAAAATCCTGGGGCCGCGCCGACTGCGCATCGTCGGTGCGTATCAGCACCAGGCCCACGATCTTGTGGGCGGTTTCGTTGGCGGCCGCTATGGTACTCTGCCAAGGCTCCTTGTCGAGCACCAAGGGTATGCCTTGGGCCGGAAAGAACGGCCGGTTGGCCACTGGCAAGATATGCACTATTCCAGGCAAGATATCCGCCGGCCGCGCCAGCCGATTAATGCCGTCCGTCTCTGGCGCCAGCACGCCTGCGGTCTCGTCACTCATGTAAAGGATTCCTTTTTTATTGGTTAGAGTTCCTAACAAAATAATCGGACCTTGCTGTTAGTCCGGCCCTCGGCAACTGCTCCCTGCGTTGCCCTACCTCCTGCATCCATGCAGTCGTCACCCCTACCCCTCTCCCAAAGGGAGAGGGGTTTTAAGCCCTTCTCCCTGCGGGAGAAGGGTGGGGATGAGGGCGAAGGTGGTGCACGTTTTCATTTTGTTAGTTGATCTTTTAATGATCCAGTTCGAATTAGCTCAATGGGGATGGTATCCCGACGTTCAAGGTATGGCATAGATCAATACCCACTACCCATAGAATGGCGACAGGCGTACTGTAGTGTCATGCAGACCGCTAACATTTTTCTCCTGTTTCTTATCGCCGCCCTCAGCGCCTGTGCCAGCGGGATTCCACCGGCGATTTCCGAGCGCCCGGCGCGCACGCCCAGCGTGGACGAGGCGCGCCGCCATATGGAAAACCTGCAAGGCACCTCCCTACGCTGGGGCGGAAAAATCGCCAGCATCGAGAATCGCGCACAGGAAACCTGGATAGAAATCGTTGCCCAGCCGCTGAACCGGTACGGCCGCCCCCAGAATACCGATGCCATGAATGGGCGATTTCTCGCGCGCCTAGCCGGGTTTCTGGATCCGCAGATCTATACTACGGGTAGGCAGATCACCGTGGCCGGCAAGCTGGAAAAAATTGTCGCGCGCAATATCGGCGACTTCCCCTATACCTATCCCCTGGTGCAGGCCCAGGCCCATTACCTGTGGCCACCCCCGGAACCGGCACCATCCCATTTTTATTACGACACGCTGCGCTACGACCTTTGGTACCCCTGGGGTTATCCGCCTCACCCGCATCGCGTTTACCCCTAGACCGCGCTTGCCGCCGGCCTGGGCCTTGGTTAGAGTGGCCGCCGGTAAACCCACCGCAATCATCGGCTATCCCTAATTTTCCACTCCATGGCCAACCGACGCCTCATCACACTGCTCGCCTTCGCCACGGTTTACCTGGTATGGGGGTCGAGCTATCTGGCCATACGCGTGGGGGTGCAAGACCTGCCGCCGGCGTTATTTGCTGGCGTGCGTTTTATCTTCGCCGGCCTGTTGCTGGGCACGTATGCACGGCTTACAGGCCAGGCCTTTCCGGTCACAGCCAGGGAATGGAAAACTATTATCGTCGTCGGACTCCTGCTCATGGCGGGCGGCAACGGCCTGGTGGTGTGGGGCGAACAATGGGTGCCCTCGGGGTTGACGGCCCTGATCGTCGCCAGCGTTGCCTTATGGATCGCCTACTTCGGCACCCTGGGCCCGCGCGGGGAGGCGCTGACGCCGCGCTCCATCGGCGGCTTGACTCTCGGCTTCTCGGGGGTGACGGTGTTGCTGGCCCCGTCGGGCGCGGAATTTTCCTATGAACAGCTACGCGGAGAAGTGGCCGTGGCGGTGGGGGCCATGCTCTGGGCCGCGGGAACCATCTATGCGCGCCGACGTAAACCGCGTACCCCGGCGATCATGTCGGCCGCCATGCAGATGTTCAGCGGCGGCGTCCTGTTGTGCGCCCTGGGATTAGCAGGTGGGGAGGTATCGCGGTGGGTATGGACGTCCAATGGCATGTTGTCTTTGGCCTATCTTACGATCTTTGCGTCGTGTCTCGCCTACAGCGCCTATGTGTGGCTCATGCACGCGGTGACGCCGGCCCAGCTCGGTACTTACGCCTATGTTAATCCGGCGATCGCGGTGGTGCTGGGCAATAGGCTGCTGGGAGAAAGCCTGAGCTGGATTGAAATAACGGGGATGCTGATCATACTCGCGGGAGTGGTGCTGGTAAGCACCGCGCCGCGACACGTCAAGGCCCTGCCCGCGGATGCGCCGCCCTAAAGCGGCGGATTACGCCAGCGCCCGCGGCCGTATCTTGGCAGCGCATTCCTTGGCGCGCTTGCGGGCAATATCGATAGTATCGCCGGCCGCCAGGGCCACGCCCATGCGCCGACGATCGTAAGATACCGGTTTACCGAATAGGCGCAGGCTGGTCTCGGGGATGCGTAATGCATCGTCTATGCCTTCGAACGTCACCCCCTGGGCATCCATACCGCCATAAATCACGGCGCTGGCACCGGCGCGGCGCATGCGCGTGCCCACCGGCAGGCCCAGGATGGCGCGCACGTGCAATTCAAATTCATTCTGCGCCTGGGTGACCATGGTGACCATGCCGGTGTCGTGCGGTCGTGGGCTGACCTCGGAGAACCACACGTCCTCGTCTTTGATGAATAACTCGACCCCGAACAGACCGCGTCCGCCCAGGGCGCCGGTGACCCGGGCGGCCATGTCTTTGGCCTTGGCCAGGGCGCGTTCGCTCATGGGGTGGGGTTGCCAGCTTTCCACGTAGTCGCCGCGCACCTGGCGATGGCCGATGGGGTCGCAGAAATTGGTCTCGATTTTGCCTTCTTTATCCAGAGAACGCACCGTGAGCAGGGTGATCTCATATTCAAAATCGACCACGCTTTCCACAATCACGCGCGTGATGGGCACGCGTGCACCGGTGCCGGCGTATTCCCAGGCCGCGTGCAGCGCGTCTGCGCTATCTACCCGCGATTGACCCTTGCCGGACGACGACATGACGGGTTTTATGATGCAGGGATAACCCATACCCTTCTCGTCGACCGCCGCCTGCAGTTCATAGAAGCTCGAGGCAAACGCATAATGGGATGTAGCCAGTCCTAGCTCCTCCGCCGCCAGGCGCCGGATACCTTCGCGGTTCATGGTGAGATGGGCGGCGCGGGCGGAGGGAATCACCTGGGCCATGCCTTCGGCCTCGACCTGCAACAGGACTTCGGTGGCGATGGCCTCGATCTCGGGCACGATGAATCGCGGGCGCTCCTGGTCGATGATGCGGCGCAGCGCCGCGGCATCGGTCATGTCGATCACGTGGGACCGATGCGCTACCTGATGCGCCGGGGCGTTGGCGTAGCGATCCACGGCGATGACCTCCACTCCCAGGCGCTGCGCTACAATGGTCAATTCCTTGCCCAGTTCACCGCTACCCAGCAACATCATACGCGTAGCCTGCGCGGTTAATGGGGTTCCGATAATGACCATAGACTCAACTCCTAAAGCACTAGCGCTTTTTCTTCTTTTTCAGTTTCGCAATGTCGGCCTTGAGTTTATCCCGCTCCACCTGGATCTTGGCCAGTTTAGTTGCCTGCCCGTCTATGGTGGCCTGGGCCTCTTTCAGCTTTTTCTCCGCGACCTCGGCGATATTGCGCAGTTCGGTGGTGGTGGCGTCTTTTTCCGCTAACTCACTGTTGGCCTTGGTGAGTTGCTGCTCCAGGCTCGTCACCTTTTGCTGTAATTCTTCGCGCTCTTTCGAGCCACATGCCGTTAACCCCACTGACAGAAACACGGCGACCACGAGCACAATAAACTGACGCTTTACCATTATTTATCCTCCTCTCAAGATGGTTTACGAGTGCGCACTAACGCGACGCATCATACTTGCGAGCCGACGGAAATCAAAGCATCTGGGTATACCTTAGTGGGAAAGCGTACCGAAGTCCCCAGGTAATGACGCCACACTCTATCGCGCTGCCGCCTTTTATTGAATTTGCGCATGCACTCGATCAGCCAGGATATATGCTATTAGTTAGGATAGTGAGCACGAATATTGCATAGAAATACGCTATGTACAGCCCGTATATCCCCTTAATGGGCTGTATATGTGTACGCAGGGCTAAAACGACCTACAGGAGATTGAATGATGCTTGCTCCAGGACTTTATCCTTTTTTTCGCCGTCAGTTGCAGCACGGTTTTGGTGAGCGCGGTCTGGCGGAACCCGCCACCGTGGATTACGTTAGCGACGTGTTAACACGCTTCGCCCATACCCGCGCCCTCTACTTGATCCAGGACGCGGACGGCGCCCCCATAGAAACCGTCGCCGGCCTATTGACCGAATGGCATCGCACCCAAGGCTGGGACGATACCGCCCCGGATCGCTCGCGCGAGGCCCTGGTGATACGCCACCTAGGGGAATTTACCCTTTTTATGAGCGGCCTTTTCCGTGATCGCCTGCGCGCACGTGGCCAGCTGGCGTATTACATTGCCCAAGGCCGCAGCGCGTTCTGGCGTTGCGCCGCCGCCGAACACAATCCGCGCACCGCCCAGGTTTTTCGTCGCCTATACGGCAACTTCGATCGGGTGGCCGATGCCCTAGACCATATTCGCCATCACCGCCTGCCCTTGTCTCTCCAGGAAAACGGCACTGTATCCCCCTTGGGCGCCGTCTGGCGTATATAAAATCCGATGGCGGTGGCGTGTCTGGCGTCGTCACCGGGGGTAGTGAATAATGCGGGGCTTATCCCTTTCGGATCCCTGGCATGCCCGTACAGCACTATAAAAAAGCAAAACTCCGATTCGAATGCACCGGCTGTGGTGCATGCTGTACCGGTGATGCCAGCCGTTATGTCGCGGCCGGCCCCCTGGAACAGGAAAAAATCCGCACGTTTCTCAATATTTCACGCGCCTGGTTTCGACGCCGCTATCTGACTCGGGTAGATGCAAACACCGAGGGCCTGCGCATCGCCCAAGGCCAGTGCGTATTTCTCGATGACCAGCACCGCTGCCGTATCTACAGCGTGCGTCCGGTGCAATGCCGTACCTATCCGTGGTGGCCGGAAGTGGTGAATTCGAATACCAGCTGGCGCGCCGAGGCCCGGCGCTGTGAAGGCATAGACCGTGGGGCGTACGTGCCACTGGCAACTATTACCGCGGCATTGAAACGCAAGGGACGCTGAGGGTCTACGGTAGGGTGTTGCCGCTAAACACAGAGGCACGCAGAAAATCACAACCTACAGTAAGCCGTAATTACTGATCCAACCAGTAAATAGTGCGTAGTATTTTCTCCCTCTCCCTCCGGGAGAGACCGCACGGCCAAAGCGGTGTTGCCGCGAATTGACGCCATGAACCGTGCGCTCTCTTCCCTCACCCGGCCCTGCGGGCCACCCTCTCCCGCAAAAACGCGGGAGAGGGAAA
>JANOTM010000130.1:0-5918 GCA_031416355.1 Gammaproteobacteria bacterium | reverse complement strand
TAACGAGCGCCGCGATGGCGAGTTGGCTTCTCTTATTACCCAGGTGCGGACGACATTGCGGCGACGGGCATAAGGCGTCACGCATCGCGCTCGCGCGCAATGGAGTCATGGCTATCGTAGATCAGATACGGCGCGCTTCACTGAAAACTGCTCCTGCGTTTTCAATACTTCCGCCATCCCGGCGCCTGTTCCCGACAGCGCTCTACCTCGCCCATCCATGGGCTCGCCTGGCGGTCGTCATAAGGTAAAAACAAAAAGGCCGCAGGGGTTGCCTGCGGCCTTGGGAAAAACATGCTTTGATTTATTTACAGTATCAGGAGTTGTCTTTCCATAGGCGCACAGGCATGGTTCGTGCCCACTGCGGGAGAGTAATGGGGCAACGCCGAACAACAATGTACGCGAAGATCATGTACGCAGTCTGCATGCAGGGCCAAGCAAGTGTCAAGTTATAAATGTCGGACTAGGCTGACTTTAGAAATCGCGCTGCAATATCATCGAAGTTACTGGCGACAATGTGATGGGTACACATGGGCAGTGCTCCATCGCGCACCAGCCAGCCAGTCTGCATGCCGGCCGCGGCCGCCGCATCGAGTTCTTCTTTAATGTCCGACAGGAACAGAATTTCTTGCGCCGGCAGGCTTAGGGCCGCGATGATCTTGCGATAGGACGCGGCCTCGCGTTTCAGGCCCACGGTGGTGTCGAAGTAGCCGGAAAAGACCGTAGTGAGGTCGCCGTATTGGCTATAGCCAAACAGCAGTTTTTGCGCGTGCACTGAGCCGGAAGAGTACACATACAAGGCTATGCCCCGATTTTTCCAGCGTCGCAGATTTTTCACCGCATCGGCGTAGACATGGCCCTTGAGCTTGCCCTTGCTATATCCATGTTCCCAAATCAAACCCTGGAGTGCCTTCAGCACCGTGATTTTTTGGTCTTCGGCCATCCAGCGCTCCAGTTGCGCGATGGTTTCAGTTGCACTCAAGGGGCGACCGGCCTCTTTTCCCACCGCCTCCAGCAGCGTGGCCACTTCGGGTTCGGCGCCATGGATGCGTACAAAATCTTCAAGGTGCGCACGCGCATAGGGAAAGAGCACGTCTTTGACGAACGCCAAGGAAGAGGTAGTGCCTTCGATGTCGGTGACGATAGCTTTAATCATGATATCCATGACTGTGGGTGTGCCCCACCATAGCATGGATAGCAAAGCCTGGGGATAACTTGGGATACATCGGCGCCCTATATTCGAGGATGGAAATATGGCCCTAGGAAAAATGGCCGGCTTATGATCAACTTAGTCCATTGGATCCGGTACCGAAATTCCCGGGGAGTGTGCGATGACCGCGGTTATCAAGATGCCTATTATACCGATAGTAAAGGCGCCCGTGACCGCGGACGTGCTCCACCATCTACCCGAGTATACGGCGCAGGAGCGCCCGCATCTGGTGGACAAGATCAAGCGCCTGCTGAAACAGCGGGACGCGGTGCTGATCGCCCATTATTATACCCACGAAGACCTGCAGCGCGTGGCCGATGACACCGGCGGCTACGTGTCCGATTCCCTCGACATGGCACGCTTCGGCCACGAGCATCCGGCCCGTACCTTGGTGGTGGCCGGGGTGCGTTTCATGGGTGAGACCGCCAAGATCCTGAATCCGGAGAAGCGCGTACTTATGCCGACCCTGGAGGCCGAGTGCTCCCTGGACCTCGGCTGTCCGGCGCCTGAGTTTATCGCTTTCTGCGACGCCCATCCCGATCGCACCGTGGTGGTATATTCCAATACCAGCGCCGCGGTAAAGGCGCGCGCCGATTGGGTGGTGACCTCCAGCATCGCGGTGGATGTCGTCAGCCACCTTAAAGCGCAGGGCAAGAAACTCATTTGGGCACCGGATAAATATCTAGGCGCTTATATCCAAAAAGAAACCGGCGCCGACATGCTCATATGGCAGGGCGCGTGTATCGTGCACGAGGAATTCAAGGCCGAGGCCTTGTTGCATTTAAAGCAGCTGCATCCAAAGGCGGCGGTACTCGTGCATCCAGAATCCCCGGCGAGCGTCATCGCGGCCGCCGACGTGGTGGGCTCCACCTCGCAACTCATACGCGCGACCCAAACGCTGCCCCATAAAACATTTATCGTCGCCACCGATAATGGGATTTTTTATAAAATGAAACAGGCCGCACCCGGCAAGCGCTTTATCGAAGCGCCCACCGGCGGCGCCGGCGCCACCTGCCGCAGCTGTGCCCATTGCCCGTGGATGGCGATGAATGATCTTCAGGGCCTGGCCCATGTGCTAGAGACCGGGGCGAATGAAATTCACGTGGAGGAGTCGGTGCGCGTAGCGGCGTTACGTTCCACCCAGCGCATGCTGGATTTCGCGCAACAGCACAAGAAAAAAGTGTTGGGTCAGGGCAACGCCTGAAGTCTATACACCCGGGGCACTTACTTAAGGGAACCTCTAATAATTCGTCATTCCCGCGAAAGCGGGAATCCAGAATTTTGAAACAGATGATAAATCAGCAGCTTCTGGATTCCCGCTTTCGCGGGAATGACGGAAATTTGAATTTTTAGAGGTTCCCTTAAGGCAATCGTCAGAATTTTTCGTCATTCCCGCTTGCGCGGGAATGACGGGATACCGGGCTTTTGTGGCATTTGATTGGGTAGTCCCATTAAGTAAGTGCCAGTGCGCCGCATCCCCATGTCTGCGTTTACACAGTGTTTCCTTAATGCCTATGCCGGTGATGAATATCCGGATAGTGGGGATGGCTGTGGCGCAAGGGAGGGTGGACGTGGAAATGATTGTGCGGTTCGGTGCCGGTCCAGGGGAAGTCGTGGGTGTGCTGATGATGGGCATCATGCACGTGCCCATGGTGGTGTGCCAGCTCGGTGTGCGCGTGTTCGTGCTGATGGCGCTCGGACAGGTGTAGCCACAGCCCTACCGCCATCAGGCCCGCGGCCGGCCAGAACAGTCCAGCCGGCGACTCGTGCAGCAGTATCAGAGAGGCGCCGGCGCCTATAAAGGGGGCCAGGGAAAAGTACGCACCGGTGCGTGCCGCACCCACGTGGCGCAATGCCACCACAAACAGCGCCAGGCTCACACCGTAGCCCATAAAGCCCACGCCCGCAACTAACACTATAGATAAGAACCCGGGCAGGTTCGCGCCTTGCGCCAGTGCTATGCCGGTGGTGATGCACCCGGCGGTCAACCCTTTGATGCCGGCGATAAACAGCGCATCGTGCGCCGAGACCTTACGCGTCAGATTATTGTCCAGTGCCCAGCCGGCACAGGCGCCGATGATCATGAATACACCCGCCATCCCTGTGAACGACAATGATCCTGGCCATGCCAAGAGCATGCCAGCGGTCAGGATAAGCAGCATGCCGAGCACGATACGCCGGCCGGCATTTTCTTTAAATACTATCCAGGCAAGCACGGCGGTAAAAACCCCTTCCAGGTTTAACAGTAAGGAGGCGCTAGAGGCCGGTGTACTGGCCAGGCCGGTCATGAGTAGCACCGGACCGATGACGCCCCCGAACACCGTGGCTGCGCCCAACCAGCCCATGTCGCGCAAGCTGAGCGCGGCCGCGGGCGTATCGCTTTTCGATAGAAGTCGGCGCAGACCAAACAGAATCAACAAGCCGATACCAGAACCCAGATATAGCAGGCCCGCCAATAGCAGCGGCGACATATGCCCCGTGAGTATTTTTGCCACGGGCATGCTGGCACCGAACAAGATGGCCGCGACCAGAGCGCTGAGTATGCCGGAATTAATAATGGCCCCTAGGCAGAATACTGCATGTTAATAATGGTTCTTGGGTTGCTACGTCGCCTTAGGCCGAAACACCTTGATCACCGCTTCATTGCACTCAAGATAAGGCCCTGCTATTAAATCGATGCAATAGGGTACGGCGGGAAACACCGCATCCAGGCATTCGCGTATGGATTTGGGTTTGCCCGGTAGATTAATAATCAGCGAGCGGCCGCGTATGCCCGCGGTCTGGCGCGATAAAATTGCGGTCGGCACGTATTGCAAACTCACCTGGCGCATGCGTTCGCCGAAACCCGGCAGCATCTTGCTGCAGACATGTTCCGTCGCCTCGGGTGTGACATCGCGCGCTGCCGGACCAGTGCCACCGGTGGTAACGATGAGGCTGCAGTGTTCCTGGTCCGCCAATTCCACGAGTGTGGCTGCTATGGTTGCCTGATCGTCGGGTATGAGCCGGTACACCGGCTGCCAGGCCGAGGTCAGATATTCTTTCAGCGTATCGATAATGGCCTGGCCGGACAGGTCTTGGTAGACGCCGGCGCTGGCGCGATCCGAAGCGGTGACAATGCCGATTTTTATTTGCATAGGATAGCGGCTACTTTAATCCCAATAAGCCGCGTTTTAGCGCCGGCGTCGGCGGTTTCGGGCCGATGTACACCTGTAAGTAAAGATCGGCAAACTCCTTGTCAGCGATAATCAATTTACCGGTGTTGTTGGCGAACGCCGATCCCTTGCCGGGTTCGTACACGAAACTCAAGCGATCGCCATTTTTGACATCGGTAAGAAAAGTAAAAAAATTGTCCACGTTGGTTTTCTGGCGTGCCGCCAGCGCAGGCGCATTGCCAGCAAAGGCCTCGGTATAGGCCTGGACGAGTTTGTCACGTGGGATGTCGCGCGTGAACTGCATCACCATCGCTTTGGCGGTATCCGAACGGAGAATATCGTCCGCATTATGCGTGCTTTGCGGCAGATAGAGGCCGGCAACGTATACCTTAAAGATGAGCTTTTCGCGCACGCCCATGCCGTTGAGTACAAGGCGGGTATTGCCTGCTTGATAGTGGTCTGGCAGGGACACGCCTTCCAGATCACGTCCGTGGCTGATATTGCTCATGGCTAGCAGTGCCATAAAAATCAGCGCCACTACTTGTGGGGTAATATTTTTCATCTACCGTCTCCTCGTTCCATAACAGTGTGTTTGGGCCGTGGTTATTACGGCATTGCCCATGCGCGATGTCAAACGCATTGGAACCCCGGGTGCTATCCGTTAGTATATGAATACGAGGGTAGCCATGCTGGGTAATCCGATGATGAAACGCTGTATAGGAATGGGCGCGCTGGGCTTAGCGTTATTGAGTGCTGTGGCCGTGGCCGCCGATCCCGCATCGGAGTCTGGGGTCTATACCGGCCACGACCTGGTGGTGCACGCCCAGGCGCGCACACCCGATCAAACCACGGCGTTTTACTTGGGCCGCGGTTTTCCCGCCGCCATGCTCAAGGAATTTAATCAGTCATGTTTTGTCACCGTGAGCATGCGTCACACGCGCCCGGACGTAGTCTGGCTGGAGCCGGCGCGCTGGCGTCTACGGGATGCAAACGGACGCATCATCGAGCGCCGCGACCGGCATTACTGGAACCGAGTGTGGAAGGCCATTAACGCCCCGCATGCCAGCCGCGCCACCTTTGGCTGGACCCAGTTACCGGAAAGCCGGGACCTGCAGCCGGACGAGCCAGTGGGCGGAAATATTACCATCGTGCCGCCCACGGGACCGTTTAGTCTGGAGTTCCGCTTTGCCACCGGCAAAAATAAAACCGGCCCCGAGATTGTGGGGCGTATAGAGGGCTTGGTATGTCAGGCACAAGAATCCGATATGGTTACAGGAAACGCCCCGTGACGCGGCTGGGTGCGGGAGCGGTGTTGATAGGTTGGATAATGGTATCGACCCTGGCCTGGGCCGCGGACCGGCCGCCGGGACTCATGGTGCAGAACGGACGCCCGGCGCCGGACCTGCGTCTGACCAATATGGAGGGCGAAGTGACCGATCTGCGGGATCTACGCGGTCGGTGGGTGATGGTGCATTTCTGGGCCACCTGGTGCGGGCCGTGCCGCAAGGAAATGCCCAGTCTACAACGCATGGTCCAGCATATGGCGCCCGAACGCCTGC
>JANOTM010000129.1:0-11229 GCA_031416355.1 Gammaproteobacteria bacterium | reverse complement strand
CCAGACGATGGCCGGCGGGAAATCACAGTCGAATTGCGCCGTGAACTTCGGGTTCACCCAGTAACAACCGCCACAACGATGGCTGGCGGGAAATCACGGCAATATGGCTGGTTGCGCCAGCCCGGTGGTTTCGGCCAAACCGAAGAGTAGGTTCATATTCTGCACCGCCTGACCGGCCGCGCCCTTGACCAAGTTATCGATCACCGCGAGCACCACCACGGTGTCGCCGCCCTGGGGCCGGTGCACCGCGATACGGCACAGGTTGGACGCGCGTACCGAGCGCGTATCGGGATGGCTGCCGGGCGGTAAGACATCAACAAACGGCTCCTGGGCGTAACGCTGCTCGTATAAAGATTGAAGATCGACGTCACCAACCGTAAGACGCGCATATAGGGTGGCATGCATGCCCCGAATCACGGGCATGAGATGGGGCACAAACGTCAGCCCCACGGGCGCGCCATTCAGGCGCTGCAGCTGTTGCCGGATCTCCGGTAAATGCCGGTGACCGGGCACACCGTAGGCCTTGAGGCTATCGGCAGCCTCCGAGAATAAAGTGTGTACCTCGGCCTTGCGCCCAGCGCCGCTCACCCCGGACTTGGCATCGGCGATGAGCGTATGCACGTCTATGAGTTTTTTCTCGATCAACGGCAAGAAACCCAGCTGCACCGCCGTGGGATAACAACCGGGATTGGCCACGATGCGCGCGTTTTTTATTTTGTCGCGATTCACTTCCGGCAAACCATACACCGCCTCCGCCAGCAACTCGGGGCAAGCATGGGGCATGCCGTACCATTGCTCCCACAGCGCCGGGTCTTGTAAACGAAAGTCGGCGGCCAGGTCTATGAGCTTGACACCGGCCTGCACCAGGGCGCGGGCGTGTTGCATGGCGACGCCATTGGGCGTGGCGGCGAACACCACATCGCAGGTAGCAAGCTGCTTTTCGTCCGGTTCGCTAAAGGCAAGGTTCACATGGCCGCGCAAGTTGGGGAAAAGATCGGCCACTTTCTTGCCGGCCTCGCCACGCGAGGTAATAACCGTGAGCCGCACTTTTGGATGCACGCACAGCAGCCGCAGGAGCTCCACCCCGGTGTAGCCGGTACCGCCGATGATGCCGACCTTGATCATAGTGATTCAGAGAAAAGAGAAAAGAAGAAAGGGGGAAGATACTAGGAAACGTCGGATAACTCCAATGGATCATTGCCGCGGATTAAAGGCTCGGGGACGAATGGCACTTACTTACTTAAGGCAATCGCAGGATTTTTCGTCATTCCCGCGCAAGCGGGAATCCCGGAGGTCTGCAAAAACCGCTGGATTCCCGCTTGCGCGGGAATGACGGGTTGGGTGAGCTTTTGTGGCATAAGTAGTGTATTGATTGGGTAGAGCCCTTAAGTAAGTGCCATTCGGCTCGGGGACCATCTGAGCTACCCTGCTGGATCGAGGACCTTGAGGCTCTTGAAATAGCTGCGGTAAAACCCGTTATCCCGTGTCGGCAACCGATCACACTCACCGGCGGCGTGAGCGCCGATGAGAAAATCCGCCGCTACCCGTGTGCGTTTCCCGTCGTTTTTCCGGTAACGCCGCCAGGCGATGCCGGCCTTGATTGCAGCCGCCTGCGGAACCGGTGTATATCCGACGCCCAGTATCTCCATGGCTTTTAGAAACTGGCTTTCCTTGTCAAAGAAGGTCGCCGTTTCCGCCCATACCCTCTCACATGCCACGATCGCGCCTTCCGCGATACAACGCCGCAGCGCCGCCGCGGACGGCTGCCCGAATTCAGGATCGCCGCCAAATATATCCAGCAAGATATGGGTATCGACCGCGGTAATCACGGTTCGCCGCGCAACTCGCGCATGAGTGCATTGGTCCTTCTGCCCAATTTGAGAATACCGTAGACCTGTGTAATGGGATCGGTCGCCACCGCCTTCACTGCCACGAGACGACCGTTTTCATCGTGAAAATCCAACACCATACCTGGCTGCATGCCAGGCTTTTTCCGCAATGCCTTGGGTATGGTTACCTGGCCGCGTTCCGCGATGGTCGCCTTCATGTGCCGTGCTCGTCCATATCATGTATTAGATAGTATGTAATCATGATAAATAAATATGTAAATGTCCAAGTCGGATCTTGTGCATGCACCTATGTCCATCTTTTAAGGAGACAACCGTGCCAACACAATATCTTCCTTATTCTCTCTGTCTCAATAAAAACGGGGCCCTCGCAGGCCCCGTTCAATTAAACTAAAACTAAACAGCTAGGATGCTTTAGAAATCCTTACGCAATCCCAGTGCTACCACTTTCTGCTCGTTGGTGACAGCAGCTTGCGTGGCTTCGGTCTGGCGGTAGCCCAACCAGGTACGGGTGGTCTTGGAGAAGCTGTAGGTAACGCCAGTAGCGGCATAGTCCGTCTCAAGATCGGCACCGGTTATTTCACGCTCATGCTTGCCGGCCTGCAACACTACACCGACGTTACCGAGCTTCAACGAGTAACCGAGCAGGAGGAAGGTACCGTCAGCCACTGCTGTTGTGGTGATGCCGGCACCGGTCGGCACTCCGGGCGTTCCCGAACCGATGGCCGAGTCGTTCATGTCCGCCTTCTCGTATTGCGCAAACAGGGTGTGCATATTCAGGAAACTGAAGCGTACTCCGGCCTTATTGGCCTTCTGGTCCTGGTTGGTGCCAGAAGTTGGTGTACCCTTGTTATTTGAATGCACCGCGATGATCTCGAGCCCCTTGATGGGTTTGACGCTCACACCAGCCTGGTAGGCATCGGCATTGCCGCTATCACCCGCACCGTTGGAACTCTTGTGCGGAGCATAGAGCACTTCTAGGCTGACTATTTCACCCAGCAACTTTTCCGATTCCCACTTGATCGCGCCCGCGACAAAGCCATTATGGGCAAAGCCCCGGTTCACGTCGGCGCTGCCTGACTGGCCGCCATTGCCGCGCGCCTCAAGTACGGTGGCGTTGAAGGGGTCCCAACGCACACCGCCCATGCGCTTATAAACACCATGCTGATTGCCCAGCTTGATGGCGCCGAAACCGCCGGACAGTCCAACGTACTTCTCACGCGTGCGCTGATCGAAGGCACGGGCCGTGGTGTCGTAGGGGCTGGAACTGTTACCTTCGGTAAAGGCTTGCCCACTGTTAGCGGTATCTACGCTGAACTCGAAGTGCGCCAGACCCTTCAAGCCAGCACCCAGATCTTCATCCGCGGTAATCCAGAAACGGCCGCGGGCGTTATCGATAAGGCCTTGGGCTCTGGCGCCAGCGGCGTTAGTTATTCCGCAAATACCGCTACCCGCGAAAATACCTGTTCCCGCGCTGCCGGCCGTCCCAACGTTACACTGAGCGCTCGCCGAGTAGGCTTCCACCTGTGCATGGCCGCCGACTTTAACATCGGCCTGGGCGACCAGCATGGGGGCAGCGGAAAGTGTGGCACCTATGGCAATTGTAAGAAGCTTCTTATTCATTTACTTCCTCCTGATTGAGGGTTTTATGTGAAACGTCAGGTGCGATAAGGCTGCACCAGTGTTGTTTGTATAGCATGGGGTCTGCAGAGGCGCAACATCTTTTTTGCTTATACGCCACAATTACAAAGATGTGTTGCGTAAATACAACATAAGATCAGCGTAAACTATTAGAAAAAGGCGGGATGAACTGCGATAGGCCAAGATGGCTGGGGGACTAGGATTCGAACCTAGGTTGGCGGAGTCAGAGTCCGCAGTCCTACCACTAGACGATCCCCCAATAAGGGCAGAGAAAAGATACAAGAGGAAAGAGAAAAGTAAAACCTCTGTGACACTCAGCTCTCATCTGTTACGCGAACGCTGATTGTTTTGATCAGGCCTTGGAGCATTTTTGATATCTCGCCGGCTTCCCGGATAAACTCGGTGGCCTGAGGTTTGTCCAGTAATCCCGATCCCTTGCCAATATAAAGCTGGGTGCGTAATTCGCCGCAGGAGCCCTTGGCGATCTTCAGGAACCGGGCAAACTCCCGGGATGAATTGCGCGCTCGTAACCCTCGGCGATATTCGAGGGTATGGACAAGGCGGAACGACCAAGCGGGTCCTTGAAGCCGAGAACCGGCAAGCCTCTAACGTCTTGTACACATCCACACACAGACGGCAACTCCGCTTCGACACTTCCAACTGTTCGAAAGCGTCCATGCCCTCTTTTCTCTTTACTCTTTTCTCTGATGTATTAACGTTTGGAGAACTGCGGCCTCTTGCGCGCCTTGTGCAGGCCGACCTTCTTGCGTTCCACTTCGCGCGCATCGCGGGTGACGTAGCCGGCTTTGCGCAGCGCCGGGCGCAGGCTGGCGTCGTAGTCCATGAGGGCGCGGGTAATGCCGTGGCGTATGGCGCCGGCCTGGCCGCTGGGGCCGCCACCGGCGACGTTCACGTTGACGTCGAACTTGTCGGTCATTTCCAGGGTAACAAACGGCTGGCGCACCAGCATGCGCGCGGTCTCGCGGCCGAAGTATTCTTCTAGGGTGCGGTTATTAATAGTAATAACACCCTTGCCGCGCTTCATGTGGACGCGTGCGGTGGCGGTCTTGCGACGACCGGTGCCGTAGGGATTTTGTTCTGCCATGGGGTTTCCTGATGCCTATGTTGACTTGTATTGATATCGGGGATGCCGCGGGTCGGCTCAGATAGTGAGTGCCTTGGGCTGTTGCGCCTGGTGCTGATGATCGGTGCCGGCGTAGACCTTGAGTTTGCGTAGCATGTCACGGCCCAGGGGGCCTTTGGGTAGCATGCCGCGCACGGCGATCTCGATGATGCGCTCCGGTGCGTTGGCGCGCATATCCTTCAGGGCGGTGGACTTCAAGCCGCTCTGGTAGCCGCTGTAGCTATGATAAAGCTTGTCGGTTTCTTTTTTGCCCGTGACCGCGACTTTGCCGGCGTTGATCACCACAATGTAGTCGCCGGTATCCACGTGCGGGGTATATTCCGGTTTGTGTTTGCCACGCAAGCGGCGCGCAATTTCGGTGGCGAGGCGACCCAATACCTTGCCCGAGGCATCCACCACGTACCAATCGCGCTTGACGGTTTCCGGTTTTGCCGAATAAGTTTTCATGTAAGTTAATCCCAAGGCTACCGCGCAAAAAGAGCCGGGCATAGTACTAAAGGCAGGGGCAAGTTACAAGATTCAAGTTGCAGGGGCGATGCAAGATTTAAAACTTGCCAACTAAAACGAGGGCAAAAAAAAGGGCGTGGCCTACAGCCACGCCCGAACCACCACTAGGAGGATGGAGGAGCCTTGCGCAACCGACCCGGGGGTCGGCTACAAAATTCGTTTCCTGCTACATCTGTTGTAAATATAGTGCAAAGATTAGGCCACTATGCGAGGTGAGTAATCACTACGTTCCTGCATAGGAATATAATTATCCTCTAATATAAGGATGCCTGTCAACAAATAACCGGTAAATAATTACAGTGCGATGCAATATCGGGAATATGCTAATTAACCTATTGTATATAAATATTAATTTATCCTTCTCTCATACGGAGGTACACCATAAAACAGGGAGAACGGCTGCTCTTCCCCTCTCCGGCCAACATATACGCATCTTCGGCGAAGGCCAGAGCAGTGCAAGAACAGTGCGGGTTACAATCAAAAACGACAAAAAATAGGCAGGCAAATGGACCCGGTGCGTCAACAACCCGTGGGGTAAGTTGTCACGGACGTGGCGCAGAGGGCCTGACTCTCGGGGGAGTCCTCGCCGCCCTCATGTGTCCAGGCCCAGAACCCTGGTAAAGAGACGGGGCAATGGCCTCAGAAAGAAATCGCGGCAATTCGCCACAAGCTTGGTCATTGCCGCTGGTATCAAATACGCAAGCGTTCCACCACCCGCCCATGTAGCAAGTGCTCTTCGATGATTTCATCCATGTCCTCCTTGCCTGCGTAGGTATACCAGATGCCTTGGGGATAAATTACCAGTACCGGGCCTTGGTCGCATCGGTCCATGCAGCCGGCGTTATTGACGCGAATACTCGCTTTTCCCGCCAAACCCAATTGTTTGACGCGTTGCTTGGCATAATCACGCATACCCGGAGAACCTTTGTTAGCGCAGCACGGTTCACCATTCGCGCGCTGGTTAATACAAAAAAACAGGTGGTATTGATAGTACGGTTCCGGCATGTAAGGGCGCTCTCGGTGGTAAACCTTCGGGATGACAGACAATAGAAAGCCAGGGATATAGTGTACATCTCCACCTAAGGTTTTCAGTATGCACACCCTCCTCCCGCATCCTTGTCTCTAAAAGCTAAAGGGGCATCCCATGCTGATCCTTTCCCCCACTTGTGGTGGCCAGCCACTTGCAGCGGTCACGATAAATCCTGTATGGTCATGGCATGACGACGCGCCAATTCACTGCCATGGATCGCTTCATCCAAGGGCTAGATCAGGCCGTGCGTACGGTGTTCGCCCCACCACCCACGGCGGTGCGTGCCAACCCAGCGCAGGCCCTATCCGACCCCGGTCTCGATTCCAGTCTTGATCCTGGGGAGCGCGAGCTCGCCGGACGGCTTATGCGCATTAATCACGCCGGGGAAATCGCCGCCCAGGCCTTGTATCAGGGTCAGGCACTGAGCGCGCGGCTACCGCGGGTGCGGGAGGCCATGGAACAGGCGGCGCGGGAGGAAAACGATCATCTCGCCTGGACCGCGGAGCGCATCGCGGAGCTGGACAGCCATACTAGCTGGTTGGATCCGGTGTGGTATGCCCAGTCTTTCGCTATCGGGGCACTGGCGGGCTGGGCCGGCGACAAATGGAGCTTGGGGTTTGTCGCCGAGACCGAGCACCAGGTGGTGCGGCACCTGGACGAACATCTGGCGCGACTTCCGCAAAAAGATCACAAAAGCCGCGCCATCCTGGAACAAATGCGCACCGACGAGACCCGCCATGCCACTACTGCCATGGAGGCCGGTGCCGCTGCATTGCCGGGGCCCATCAAGGTCTTGATGGGCCTAAGCGCTAAGATCATGACGCGCACAGCTTTCTGGATTTAACCGCCGCTACAGAATAATTTAAACAGGAAAAACTCTCGTGCCCTTGGGGCAAGATTTTTCACCTCTTAGAAATTCTTTAGCTCAGCTGTTGCCACAACCAATAACCACACAGCATGATCGTCAGGCCGGAGGCGATACGCCGCACGCCAGGTTCGGGCGCAAACCTCCGCAGTGCGCGCCACAGCAGGAAGCTTACCGTCAGGAACAGGATTTGCCCGAACTCCACGCCGAGATTGAAACTGAACAACGCCATCAACTCCTCGGCCCTCGGCAGCGGCCCTTCGGCGAGCGCGCCGGCGAAACCGAGGCCGTGAATCAGGCCGAAGCCGAAGGTGGCCGGCAGGCGCGCTTTTGGCGCGGCGCTGACGGCGTTTTCTATCGCCACGTACAAGATGGTCAGCACGATCAGCGGCTCCACCCACGCCGGCGAGGCCTGTACCCACCCCAGCGTCGCGGCGGTGAGGGTAATGCTGTGCGCCAGAGTGAAGGCAGTGGCGATGAAAATAAGTTCTTTGATTTGGCGCGCCACGATCATCAGCATCACCAGAAACGTCAGGTGATCGAAGCCCGAGAGGATATGCTCGGCCCCCATCAGACCGAAACGCCGCGCCACCGACGAGGTCAGTGTCAAGGCCAGACCGACGGTGAGCAGCAGAACAATAAACGTAGCGCCCGCATAGCGCCATTTAAGGTTGGGTTTTTCCGTCGTCATTTTCTGCATGCGGTGGCATCGCCCAACTCGCAGGCCTTGGCGCGGTCAGCGCGCGCCTTCGCCGGCTGGCCGAGTTGCCGGTGGGTGTCGGCGCGCAAGCTGTACGCCCGGACGTCCTTAGTGTTGAGGGTCAGCGCCCGGTCGAACGCCACGAGCGAGCGCTTAAACTCCTGGCTCTTGAGCCATAGCTCACCTTGCAGCCGGTGCGTCATGGCGTTGTCCGGTTCGTATGCAAGTAGCACTGCGATATCGGATTCCACCTGCTTCAGGCGGCCGAGCGCAAGATAGGCGACGGCGCGAAACTGGCGTTCGGCGATGGCGCCGGGACGAACCTCGATGGCGCGGCTTAAATCATCGAGTGCCTCGGTATACCGGCCGAGGTCGGTCAGCGCCATGCCGCGGCTGCCGGTGGCCTGGGCCATCAACATTGGGTTTTGATCGTCCAGCTCCAGTACCCGGTTGAAATCGCCAATGGCGGCGGATGGATTATTTTGCTGTTGGTGAATGAGCCCACGGATCCAATATGACAACGCGTAGTCCGGCGCCAGATCGAGTGCTTGCTCAACGGCCGCACGCGCGTCACGTGTCTGACCGAGCTTTAGAAAAATCTGTGCCTTGAGCGTGTAAAACGGTCCGTGCTTGGGAAATTTTACGATCGCCTGGTCGGTCTGAATCAGCGCCTCGTGGGTGTTGCCTTGGCGCAGGTACTCCGCGACACGTTGCAGCTCGGCCTGTTTCTCCTCGGCGAACGGATCGAACGGATGTGCGGCAACCGGCAGCACCGGAAGCAATAGCAACCAAAGGCTTGTGTAGAGTCGCATGGATAATGCCGGAGAAGTGTCCATTACTGAAAGAGTGAAACGCTTTCGGACGGAGGCGCCCGGCCGCCACACGGGGCCACGCTCATTGAATCGCCAAACCGCCGCCGCGAAAGCGCATTCGCCACGCGCGGTGGCGGCGGTTTCAAGCCCGCCCCTACCACTGGCGCTAGTCAATGCGTTTACTCGAGAACCGTCCGCTGCTCTTGAGCGTGCCCGTGTAACGGAAGGTCTTGTCCTTGTCCATGTTGAATTCCTTGCGTCCCGATTCGGTCCAGTATTTCTGGATATCGATATTGTCCGCGAGAATTCTGCCCTGCGGATCGGTGATGCGATTGTCGAGCTTGGGCGCGACCACTTTCTTTTCTTCGATGTAGGCGATCACCTCGAGCGGTCCCGTGCCTTTGGTCACGACCTTGTCGGTGGCGCGCTCGTCGTTGTTGATCGCGGCGTTCAGACCGGCTACCGTGTAGAAGGTCTCCCGGTCCAAAGGCTTGCCGCCGATCTTGATGGACCGCACGCGGTCGGGAGAAGTTTTCTTGAAGTCCAATATCACCTCCATACCCGAGTAGCGCAGCATGTCGCCGCCCACTTGTTCGAACGGGTCTGTGGCATGAACGTTGTCGACTGATTCCTCGACAATGTTCCACAGATCCTGGCCCTTGATCTTCAACAGGTTGACCGGTGCCTCGGAGGGAATGAGATTATAAATATCTTCCACCGTGATCGGGCCGGGCAAGGTGTTGCCGCCGAAACGCCAAGAAGCCGACACCGAAATATCGGTCTTGAAGCGGCTGCGTATCGCGTCGGTAATCAGATTGTCGCCGGTGTTCTGCCAGTTGGCCAGGCGATAGATCAGCGTCTCGGTACGGCCGATGACGCGTTCCAACTCTTTCTTGTACGGCGCCCGGTAGTCCTCGATCATTTTGGCGATCTTTGGGTCGGCTTCGACGTCTTTGCTGCGCACCGGGAACAGTGTCTGTTCGAAAGCGATCACGCGCCCGTCCTTTACCTTCAAGTCCAGCTGGCCGAGCAGCTTGCCCTGCGAGCCGGACTGCACGATCAGCACTTCGCGTTTGCTCTTTTCGTTGTACACCAGGCTGGGTTTGTACAGGATGTCGTGGGTATGGGCGCCGACGATCACGTCGATGCCTTCCACCATCGCGGCGTACTTCTCGTCCACCGGCCAGCCCATGTGCGAGAGCATCACGACGAGATCCACCTTTTCGGTGTTGCGCAGATGGTCGATGTCGGCCCGGACTTCATCGGTGCGCAAGCCGAACGACCAACCCTTGACGTTATCGGGCGCGACGGTCTTGCCGTTCCATTGGTAGGTCATGCCGATGATGCCGATCTTGAGGTCACCGACTTTCTTGACGAGATAGGGGTGGAGATTGGGGAGCTTGACGCGCTCACCAAACTCCAGGTCGTAGAAATTGGAGACCACGATCGGGAACTTGGCGTCCTTGATGAGTGCGGCGAGGATGTCTTGAGGATAAATGAATTCGACGTTCCCCAGAGTCATGGCGTCGTAGCCGATGGCGTTCATGATCTCCAGCACCGGACGGCCATTCAGCCGCAGCGGCACGATGGTGCCGTGCCAGGTATCGCCGCTGTCCACCAGTAGGGTTTTGCTCGATTGCTCGGCGCGCTGACGCTGGACCAGCGTGGCGATGTGCGCCATGCCGCCGAGCTTGCCTTCCTTGGGCGCGCGCTCGACGTAGGCGTCGTCGCCTTCCTCGCGGTGGTAATTGGGCGAGATGAAACCGTGGGTGTCATTCGTCCAGAGGATGCGGATGTCTGGATTGGTCAGCTTCTCGCCGCCCTTGTCGCAGCCAGTAAGCCAGATTAGCGCCGCCAATGACAAAAGGACAAACTGAACGTGTTTCTTCATGCCGCACCCCAAAGGTAGTGATTTTAGTGTTGGAATTATCCACGGGAGAAAAATTTTCATCCTGCCGCTCATCGCCAAAGCCGTAAGGGCGAGCTCCAACCCGCCCTTAACAGATGGCACAGGGCGCCTGGCGCCTAGTATAGACGATGCCATATCTTTATACTGTAGATGGGCTGTATCCTGACCGGATCCCTCGACCGAGGTTACTTGGCCCGGTAAAGAGCGTGGCATGCCACGCATGTGCCCGTTACCTCGGCAAGGCCGCGCAGGGCCTTGGTGGTGTCCGCCTCTTGCGCGGCACGCGCAACGCGGCTGCTGGCGCGATGCATTTCCATCCCCAGGTGCTGCATGGCCTCGGGCATATACGGCGCCTGGCGAGCGTTATGGGGACCGAGCGAACTGACCCCAAGGCTGTTTTCAGCCACGTCCGCGGCGCGCTCGTAATCGGACTCGGCCAGCGCCTTTTGAATCTCGTGAATATCCGACAGATTCCGGCGCATGCGTTCCAACATGGCCTGTTTTATCCCTTCCGGGAAATCGACGGCGAGTCGGGTGTCTTGGGTTTTCGCAGACCTATGGACTTGATCCGCTGCAAAGGCCGGTAACAGGACAACCGCGATACAAACGCCGAATAAATATCGATTCATTATTTCGTTCTCTGTATTGGTTGCACTGCCGCCCTGAGGTAGTCCAGCTGCTTGAGTTCGATTTTCTGAAATCCGACGAAGTTCGATTGCCCCAAGGCGGATGTCGCCAAAGCCGAACCGGCTTCGAGTTTGAACAGTGCGCGTG
>JANOTM010000128.1:0-6820 GCA_031416355.1 Gammaproteobacteria bacterium | reverse complement strand
CATCGCCCAGGCTAGCCCAGCCACCGATGGCGGCACTGCCCAGTCCAAATTGTATGCGGCGCGCATCCACATACGCATGCTCGAGTTGCGCGGGTATGACGCCGCGCACGCGCGCGCCGGCGTCACCCAGCACGCAGGTATCGATGCGGTGGTTCTGTCCGAACCGGACCAGCACTAACACCAAGACGCTGAAAACAGCAATGATCGCAACGGGGGAAAAGCCGGTTATTTTTCGCATATGCGCTTTATTCTAGCAGGCGCGGGCAATAATTCGTTGACGGCTTCTTGGGGTGGTTTGGTGAAAGTCAGGCATCTACTATTTTTTGGAATCTGAGCCACGATCCAGCAAGGTGTTTAGCTTGTCCAACGTCCTGGGATAATAGCGAGCGCATTTACAGCATTACAGTAGCGCGTACAGCCTAGACACCGGTGACGGGCGGTGTCTGCCCGTGGAGCAGGTCCACGAGTTGGCGGCCGAGGATCTCGTAGCGCCAGCCCTGAAGCAGGGGGACATTAGCGTGGCCCATGACCAAGTGCTGTAAGTCGCGCCGTGTCGCCACCGCCGCTGGGCTGAGCTGGTTCTGGCGCGCGGTGGCGTCGAGCAAGACCGCCATCTGTTGGCACATCTGGGTCTGCACCGGTGTCATGGGGACCGGTGGCGTCCACAGCGTTTGTGCCGGTGACGTGTTGTGGGTGCTGACGATTTCCAGAATATCGCCTGACCATTTTTTAGCGGTTTTTTCATCCAGGTCGCGTATCGCCGCGAGTTGTTCGCGCGTCTGTGGACGCACGCGCGCAATGTCGAACATGACCGGATCGCGCAGCACCCAACTGCGCGGTAGATCCTGGGTTTGCGCCTTACGTTCGCGCCATGTGCTCAATGCCTGCAAAATATTTTGCGCCGCCGGGGCCAGCTGGTGGCCATGTTTGATGCGCCGCCACGCCTGGGACGGCGCGTTGCGATAGAGCGCCGGATCGGTAATGTGGGTGAACTCATCCGCCAGCCACGCCTGGCGTCCGGTTTCCACCAGGCGTCCCTGTAGGTGCAGATACACATCGCGCAAATAGCGTACGTCGTCTTCCGCATAGCGTAGATATTCCGCCAGCAGCGGCCGCGTCGCCCAGTTGGCGCGGGTGTGGGCCTTGGCCAGTTTTACGCCGGTAATCGCCTCCACCAGCGCGGCATAGCCCGCTTGGTCGTCGAAACCGAGAAAGGCGGCGGCGATCTGGGTGTCGAAAACCGGCGCCGGCACCGCGCCCCGCAGATCGAAAAATACCTCCAGGTCCTGGCGCGCGGAGTGCAGCACTTTAAGTATCCGTGGGTCGTAGAGCAGATCGAGCAGGGGAGTTAAGTCCGGGAGCGCCAAGGGATCCACGCAGGCGATAACATTGGGCGTGGCGATCTGTACCAGACACAGCTTGGCGTAGTAAGTCCGCTCGCGCATGAATTCCGTATCCAAGGCGATCCAGGGTTCGGTGCGCAGCTCATCGCACAGGGTATGCAGTTCGTGGGGCGTGGCGATGAGTTGTGTGTCCATGGCGCGAGTTTACCAGATCGGCACACGGTGCCCGCAAATCTCCTAGACTCGGCGGCTTGGTAACTCGGTACACCATTGCTATGATGCGGTCGGGAGCCAAAGTAGGGTGCGACTTGGGTTGCGTAGGTGGCCGCCGCAGGGTGGGCCGTATGTCATAGTTACCTTCGGAGCGGTAGTCCCGCCTGTATGAATGTCATGTCCATAGCAAAAATTATTATCGATATTTGTCTGCTGCGCGGGCGTCCGCAGGATCTGCCGGCCTCGACATCCTTACTCTGGCTAGTCGCCCTAAGCACGATAGTGGTGGATTATGTTAGCATCGCCAGCATATACGGCCATGGCGGCATGCGCTTGCTGTTGGTGGTAATACAGGTATTTTTATTTGCCGGCGTGGTGTGGGCGGTCTTGCAGCTACGTGGCCATTCCGGGCGCTGGCTGCAAACCATCATCGCACTTTTTGCCGCCAATACCATTTTCAGCCTTATTCTGCTGCCGGTATTGCCCCAGTTGGCGGTATTGATCAGCCAGGGTTCCGCGCCTCAGCCTAGCCTGCAAATAGGGTGGGAGATTTATTTTGCCTTGGCCTGCAGCATCTGGTATTTCATGGTCATGACCCAGGTGATGCGTCATGCCTTGGCTTGGCCCCTGGCCTTGAGCGGGCTCGTTAGCTTTGCCTCCTTGGTGGCCGTGCGTTTGGCCGAGGTGATGCTCAGCAGCTTTTTCTCCATTCCGGTCCCTGCCTGATGCACCTACATATCCTCGGTATCGGTGGCACCTTCATGGGCGGCGTGGCGTTGCTGGCGCGCGCCTTGGGGCACACGGTGACCGGGTCGGATGCCAAGGTGTATCCGCCCATGAGCACCCAACTCGAATCCCAGGGCATTACTCTTAAGGAAGGTTACGATCCCGCGCACCTCAGTCCCGAACCCGATCTGGTCATCATCGGCAACGCCCTGGCGCGCGGCAATGCGTCGGTGGAGGCGGTGCTCGATCAGGGTCTGCGCTACACCTCCGGCGCCCAATGGGTGGCGGAGGAGGTGTTGGCCGGGCGCTGGGTGTTGGCGGTGGCCGGCACCCACGGCAAGACCACCACCACCAGCATGCTCGCGTGGATACTGGAATACGCGCAGCTGGCACCCGGTTTTCTGGTGGGTGGCGTACCGGAGAACTTTGGCGTCTCGGCGCGTCTCGGCGATCAACCGTTCTTTGTGATCGAGGCGGATGAATATGACACGGCGTTCTTCGATAAGCGCTCCAAGTTCGTGCATTACCGCCCGCGCACCGCCGTGCTGAATAATCTCGAATACGATCACGCCGATATTTTTCCCGATCTCGATGCCGTCAAGCGCCAATTTCATCATCTGCTGCGTTGCGTGCCGCGCGCCGGCCTGGTGTTGGCCAACGGCGACGACGCGAATATCACCTCGGTGCTGGACATGGGCTGCTGGACGCCGATAGAACGCTTCGGCCATGTCCAGGGTTGGAATGCCGAATCGGTGCACGCCGACGGCAGCCGTTTTCGGGTGTTCTTCGGCCAGGCGCTGCAGGGCGAAGTCCAGTGGGAGCTCATCGGCGGCCACAATGTGTTGAATGCCTTGGCCGCCATAGGCGCGGCGCGCCACGCGGGGGTACCCAGCAAGGTCGCGGTGGAGGCCCTGGGGTCGTTCCGCAACGTCAAGCGTAGGCTCGAGGTGCGCGGCACCCGCGCCGGGGTCACGGTGTACGACGACTTCGCCCACCATCCCACGGCGATCACGGTGACGCTCGCGGCATTGCGTTCCCGGGTGGGGAAGCAACGTATCATCGCCGTGCTCGAGGCGCGTTCCTACACCATGCGCCTGGGCGTGCATCGCGCGCAATTGGCCCCGTCGCTGCAGACGGCCGACGTGGTATTGGTGTTGCAACCCACCGACCTTAAATGGGATATGGGCGAGGTACTTGCCGGGCTACACGGCCGTGGGCGCGCCTATCATACGGTCGCGGCCATGGTGGAAGCGCTCATGGTGGAGGTCAAAAGCGGCGATCATGTGCTGATCATGAGCAATGGCGGTTTCGATGGCATACATACCAAATTGCTGGCAGCCTTAGACCAGCGCGCAACGCACCCGGCATGAGCCGCGAGGCCATCACCCTCGCCATGACCGGCGCCTCCGGCGCGCCTTACGGACTGCGCCTGCTGGAGTATCTGCTCAAGGCCGGTCAGCACGTGTATTTCATGATTTCGGCCGCCGGCCAGGTGGTGCTGGCGCACGAAATGGACCTCAAGATTCCGGGCCGGCCGGCGGACATGGAGGCGTATTTTAATACGCGCTTTAGCCTGCAACCGGGGCAACTCACGGTGTTGGCGCGGGACGCCTGGTTTTCGCCCCCGGCCAGCGGTTCGGGAGCGCCGGCGCGCATGGTGGTGTGCCCGTGTACCAGTGGTAGCCTGTCGGCCATCGCCAGCGGCGCCAGCGATAATCTCATCGAGCGCGCAGCCGACGTAGTAATAAAGGAACAGGGCAAGCTTATACTGGTAGTGCGAGAAATGCCTTTATCCGCCATACATCTGGAAAATATGCTGAAACTTGCGCGCCTCGGGATCGTAATTATGCCGGCGAATCCGGGATTTTATCACCATCCCCGGAGTCTAGAAGACCTAGTGGATTTTGTCGTGGCCCGTATCTTGGATCATTTGGGTGTGGCGCACGATTTGGTGGCCCCCTGGGGAGCCGTTCCGGAGCTATAATTTTACGCAGGCACCTCACGCAGAGACACGAAAACAGCTATTGCCCCTGAGACCATTTTTTCTTAACCTCAGGCGATCGCTACCTCGCAAGACTTTAATAATAATGGAGAATCTTAAAGTGAAAATGTGGAAAATGACCTTGCCCTGTTTGCTATGGTGTTTAGGATTTGCGCCGGCCATGGCGTTGGCCGAGTACTCCGAGGGGGTGGAGTATATCGCTGTCGCCCAGCAACCGGTGGAAACCGGTGCCAAAATCGAGGTGCGCGAATTCTTCTGGTATGGCTGTTCCCATTGCTTTCATCTGGAGCCGGTACTGCACGAGTGGCGCAAGACGATGTCGTCCAAGGCGAAGTTTGTACGCACACCGGCGGTTTTCCGCGATACCTGGGAGACCCATGCGCGCGCCTATTATGCCTACGAAGCCCTAGGGGTATCGGATAAAATGGCCATGCCCATGTTTAGCGCCATCCATGATAAGAGCCGCCCCTTAGACGATGAAAAAAGCATCACCGCCTTTGCCGTGGAGCAGGGCATGGACGAAAAACGTTTCCATGATGCCTATAACTCCTTCAGCATGGCGACTAACCTCAAGCATGGTATCGATCTACAACGGCGATATAACATCACCTCGGTCCCGACCATGGTAGTGGATGGTAAATACGTTACCAGCGCCGGCCTGACCCATGGCCAGGAGAAATTAATGAAGGTATTGGATTTTCTTATCGATAAATCCGCCAAGGAGCGCAAGCGGACACCGGTGCGCAAAAAGTAAAGGAACTAGGGAGTACCGGGGTCAAATCTTGGGGTCGCATTCGAAATTTTTTGGCTAAGCGGGTGGTGCAAGCACACAGAGTCGGCTATATTTAACAGGTATGTCCGCAGGGATTTACCTCTGTATAGCAT
Source organism: Gammaproteobacteria bacterium (assembly GCA_031416355.1). GTDB lineage: Bacteria > Pseudomonadota > Gammaproteobacteria > Acidiferrobacterales > UBA6901 > JANNJF01. Next base: position 1,651 of record JANOTM010000128.1, on the reverse strand, counting down.
TACCCACCCATGGAGTGCCCAACGGCCAGGCCTAAGACATGCTGGTCGTGCGCGGTGGGTGGCGCGCCCTAGAGGATTCGAACCTCTGACCTTTGGAATCGGAATCCAACGCTCTATCCAGCTGAGCTAAGGGCGCGAGGCCTAAGCATACCCGGCACAGGGCGGAGCGTCCAGGCGCTATATGGGAAAGAGACTGGGCGGTGATTTTCCCCTCGATTGGGGTTAGAATGCGCCTCGCAATTTTTTGGTGCCCATTTCTTAATGGATGGGTAATTACTAGAGTACTACTGACAGGAAGACATCATGACTGACCGTAATTTCATCAAAACTTTTTCGGGGTTGATCGCCGCTTTGGTGGCGCTGACCGTTGTTCTCTTCATCCTGGCCCAGATGGTGGTCAGTGGTTCCAACCTGAAGAAGGACAAGAACCTTGCCCAGAACGATGCCGCCATCGCCGAGCGTATCAAGCCCATAGGCGAAGTGACAGTCAGCAGTGGCAGCGCGGTAGTGGATTCCTTAATCCCGTCCGCTCATGCCGCCGGTGCCGACAAAGGCAAGACCACGTATGACAGCAGCTGCGGCGTATGCCACGGTGCCGGTATCGCTGGCGCGCCTAAGTTAGGCGACAAGGCCGCTTGGGCCCCGCGCATCGCCCAAGGCATGGATATCTTGCACACCCATTCCCTCAAGGGTTTCCAGGGTAAGGCCGGTATGATGCCCGCCAAGGGCGGCAATACCGCCCTGGCCGATGCCGATGTGAAGGCGGCGGTGGATTACATGGTCAGCAAGGCCAAGTAATCTCTCAGCAGCAGTAATAAATTATTAAAAAAAGCGGCCGCAGGGCCGCTTTTTTTATACTTCATTTTCCTGGGCATGCGCTGTGTGACTTATGGGGTTCCGCTTCTTAGTTGCTCCAGCATTTCACTGGCGGCTTGACGAACAAAGGCAACCTCGTCCATGAGGGCCTGTTGCAGCAGATGGGTGGCGACCTGTCCGCCGACATCGCCCAATGCGTCAACCGCCTGTTCTCGGACGCGGGGGTCGCCGTCGTGTAGCGGGACGGCCAAGGCTTGGGCAGCCTCAGTACTCCCGATTTCGGCCAAAGACGCGATCGCCGCTTCCCGCACCTCCGCGTTGTTGTCGGCCAAGGCCTGGCTCAGCGACACCACGGCACTCGCGTGGCCGCGTTTGCCCAACGCCATCGCCGCTTGTTCTCTATCCTCGACATTGCCGTTGCTTAAGATTGATCCCCATCTCGATACGTCGATACTGGGATCGTGTCGAAAGAACCCGCCCCCGCCCGCAATCGCCGGGGCCGCGTATGGAGCCGCATACTTTTCGTCTCCCTGGGGCAGTACCCATAGCGTCTCGGCACGTGTCCCGGTGGCCAGCCGTCTTCCGGGCCCAGTCGACGCGTACTTCAATGCATAACTTCGGTTGCCCAGGATTCTACGCAATCCCTGGGTCAGGGTGAGGCCATGAAATTCCATGCTGAGTCTCTGCTCCAGCGCTCCATACCGCACTACGGCAAAGCCGCACTGGCGGGCGGCCGCGTTCAAAAGTTCGCCCAAGGCAAGGTCTTGCACCTTAACGCTCAAGAATCCATGGTCACATCGAACCGTGTTGGACGTGCTGGCGGTTGCCGGCAACG
>JANOTM010000127.1:0-3396 GCA_031416355.1 Gammaproteobacteria bacterium | reverse complement strand
TTCATGGTGGGAAAAGTATTGTAAGCGAATCCGGCCTTGAGTCCGGCGACGAAGCCTCCCGATAGCACCATGATGAAAATCAATGTCGTAACGCCGAGAGCGTAGCGCCTAAGCCGGGTAATAGCGGTGCCGGCCTTATGTTGCGGCGTGGGAAAAAGCAGGCCCAGTGCCAGCCACAACATATAGGCATAGATAATAAACGCGACGCCGAGGTGGGCGGTGAGGCGATAGGGGCTCACATGCGGGTCGTTGACCAGGCCGCTTTTGACCATGTACCAACCCAAAGCACCTTGAAGTCCACCGAGCACGAACAGGCCCAGGAGTTTCGGCACCAGCTCCCGCGACAGGCGCCGGCGCGCCAGAAAATACAAGAACGGAATCAGAAACACCACGCCTATGGCGCGCCCCAGCAGGCGATGGTAGTACTCCAACCAGAAGATCGACTTGAATTCACCGAGATTCATGCCGCGGTTTACTTTTAGATATTCCGGTGTCTCGCGGTATTTAGCGAAGGTTTCTTCCCATTGGGCTGGATTGAGCGGCGGCAGCGCACCCATGATGGGATTCCATTCCACCATAGACAGGCCGGAACGCGTCAGCCGGGTGACGCCCCCCAGGACCACCATGGCAAAAATCAGCGCGCAACATACCAGCAGCCACAGGGCGATGGGGCGCTGAGTCCGGGCCAGGGACGGATTGCGGGCAGGGGTGCTGGCTTTTGTCATGGGTGCGACACGGCTGCGTGATTGGGTATGTAGGGGCCGCCTTGGGTTTGTAACCAATCGCGCATAGTTGCAGGCCCGCCGCTTCCAGGGTTTAGGGTGGTGCGATTATACAAGGGGAGGTTGGAAATGCATCTTTATGAAGCAAGTGTCATTCCCCTCACGGCCATCAGAGCGGTGGGTTCAGCACTGGACCAGTTTCTCGAGATGTGTTGCCATGTCGTGTTCCGCGAGATTGGCCAGGTCCTTACTGTGAGACGCCGACACCAGCGCGGCCGTATGCGGGTCAAGCGCGCTGCGCAGCTCCCCCAGAAGGCGCGGCTCCGCCACCAGCACCACTTGGGCGTAGCGATGGCTGGTGCGGCCCGCATCCAGTATCTCCGCCAGGTGTTTGGCGTAACGCAGCGCTTCCTGTTCTTTCGGGCTGTATTCCTTGCCCATGGCATGCCGCCCGCCGGTCTTCATGCTGTCCTGACTCCGCCCCGGTTTATCGGCATTAATGTCCTGATTCTTCAAGCGCCCCGCGGGATGGGGGATGTTTTGCACATAGCGCAATCCCTTCCCTGCGCCTTCCGTTTCAAACAGATGTGCATTGCCGTGGTTAGCCACCAGTACCCATGTCGTCGTCATTTTTGGTCCCTTTATCGCGGTGGTGTTGTTTAACATCGTATAAGAAGCGCTATCTCTCCGGTTTTTATGGGGTCGGCCAGGTTGATTTTTCAAGGGTTGCTCAAGGAAAGAGATGCGCGCGCCAATGCCTTGAAGAGAAATGTCTGAAAGTGGTTTCACCCAAAAATAACCGCTGCGCAGTTTAAAATTTGCAAGAATTACACTTTCGCCCATAACTGTTACACAGTTTTTAACTTTCTCCAACCGCTGTTTTGAGGATAATCCTAAAAACGGCGGTTAGGCGCTGCTTCTGATAAGCTAACGCCAATCAAAATGCGATGGTGAAATCTCTCGTTTTTAGAATAGTTAGTGAGACGGATTTTCCTTGGCGGGCATCAAGCGCCGTGCCAGCGCCGGCGACACCCAAGTACTGCCATCGGGGTTAAAAATTATCCCTTCCAGGGCAGGGTGCTGCTCTATCAACTCGCGCCCGCGGCGCGCTCCCATGACCATGATGGCGGACGACAGGCCGTTGACCGATTCCATGTCTTGCGAAATCAACGTCACACCGCGCGGTCCTTGGGTAGGGAAACCGGTGCGTGGGTCGAGGATGTGGTGATAGCGTTTTCCATCACGTATAAAATAGCGCTCGTAATCCCCCGAGGACACCACAAACCCGCGCTGCAATTCCACCACGGCAAAAAGCGCATCCGGCCGCAGCGGGTTGCGTATGCCCACGCGCCACGGCCGTCCCTGGGTCGTGCTCATGACGATCACGTCGCCGCCGCCGTTGATCATGGCGTGGGAAATCGCGTGCTGCTTGAGCACGTCCATGCCGGCGGCGAGTATGGGTAGCTTGGCAATGCCGCCCAGGTCTATGCGCATGCCGGCGCGCCTTAGGTAGGCGCTGCCCGCGCCCTCGTCCAGCATCAGGTGACGATAGTCCACTCGCGGCAACAGGGCGGCGATTTCCGCCCGCGTCGGCATCGCCGGATGCTCGGGATCGAAGCGCCAAGCCTTAAGCGATCCGACGGTGATATCGAAGGCCCCGCCGGTGCGCTCGGAGACTGCGCGCGCGTAGGCCAGAACTTGCATCAGTTCCCGCGGCACTTGCACCGGGTGTTCGCCGGCTGCGCGATTGATGGTGCTGACTGCGCTCTTAGGATTGTAATGGTTCATCATATCGGACAGGCGCGTCATCTCGCGGTAGGCGGCATCGGTCGCCGTCACCAGTGCGCGCGCGTCTGGTCCTTCGGTGGTAATTTCCACCACGGTGCCCATGAGGGGGCGGGCTTCGTGGTGTTGTACCGGTTCGGGGTTATGGCAGCCGGTGGTTATGAGTCCGGCAGATAGCATTCCCAGGGATAAGACCAAGCTACGGAGACATCGGATGCGTAAGACTTGCTTCATGCCCCGGCCCTCGGCAACTGCTCCATGCGTTGCCCTACCTCCTGCATCCATGCAGTCGTCACCCCTACTTCCCGCCCGGGCGCAGAAAAACATCTGCGCCCGTTCGGCGGGGAAAAGGTCCACTGGACCTTTTCCTGTTTCCGCCTCACCTCCCACAGGAGAGGGGTTTTAAGCCCTTCTCCCTCTGGGAGAAGGGTGGGGATGAGGGCAAAGGCGGCGCGCGTTTCTATTTAGTAGCCTATACTAAAGCAACACCTGCTCAATCCCGCCCCTACGCGCCTTGGCGATGAAGCCGCTTTGCCACTGGGCGCCCAGCAGTTTGTTGGCAAGTTCGACCACGATGTAATCGGTTGTTATGCCGGTGTCGTCGGCGTAGCGCGCCAGGCCTTGCTGGCAGGCGGGACACGAGGTAAGTATTTTTACACTACCCGGCTCTGCCTGGTCCTGGCCGGTGAGTTGGCGGATGCCGGCGTGTAGTTCTTCCTGTTTGCGGTAGCGTACCTGGGTCGATATATCGGGGCGCGCAACCGCCAGGGTGCCGGCCTCGCCACAGCAACGGTCCGACAACAGCACATCTTGACCCATGAGGGTCGACGCCACCTTGATGGGATTATACGTTTTCATCGGCGTGTGGCACGGGTCGTGATACAGGTAC
>JANOTM010000126.1:0-5964 GCA_031416355.1 Gammaproteobacteria bacterium | reverse complement strand
CTCCACTATTTTGATCAGCATCATCCTCTTCGTTATCGGGCTTCGTGCCTTGCCCCAGGGGATTTTTTAGTAAACCGCCGGGCGTGGCCACGGCGCATATCGTGATAGTCTTATTGGTATTGCTCAGCCATCCTGCATGTTTGGCCTTTTCTATGCCGATGGAATAATTTTTTCCCGCGAGTATCCGGGGATAATCCGGCAGCGTCGCGATGATAGTGTTTGCTGTCCACGACGTGACGGCCAGGTCCAGGTGTATACCGTTGCCGTACAGGGCAACGGCCTTGCCCTCTGGCGAACCCAGGCCCTTGCCCTGTATGGCAATGGTAGAGCCGGGGTGCGCGCAGCCTGGCGGCGTGAATCCAGTAATAATAACCGGCGTGGCCACAACGGCCTGAACCGACCCTGGTTGGCCAGTGAGAGAAGAGGGCGCGGAAGGCGATGATGAAGAGGGTGGCGTGCGCCGATCGAGCGCCTGGGCCGAAAGCGCGATCAGGCATCCGATCCAGATGGATTTTGTCCAGAATGAAATCGAACGCCTCACGTTTTATTCCAGCGCAACGTAAGTAACAGTATTGCCGTGCGCACGCATATCTGCGATGGTTTTCTGAATGGTTTCATCCCTGGTATGCGCGCCGCCCGCGAGTTGGACACGGTATACTCCAAGGGCACCGGGGCCGCCCACCAAGGTGCCATGGATTTTTTGCAGCAGATCGCGGATTTGTTGTTCCGTGGCGTTGGGAGCAAATTTGACTTGCAATACCACCGCCTGCGCGGAAGATTCTCCCAGTGGTGTGATGGGCGCCGGTTGATAAAAGAGATTCATCAGTACTATCCCCTGAATCACGATGATGATAGCGGCCGCGGCAAGGCTAGGCTGCCACCAACCACGTTTGGGTGCGGGCGTTGTTTGCTTGCGCTGAATATCGCGCATCAGGCGATGCAGGCCGAAGTCGCCAGGCGCATCGGGTTTATCCGCCTTTATTTGTGTGCGGATTTTTTGCAGCAGGGCAATTTCTTTTTGGCAGCGAGCACATGTCTCCAGGTGTTGCTCAACATCGTGGTGTTCCTTGGCCGTGAGCGTGCCATTGACATACCACGCCAGGAGTTTGTCGGGATGTTCAGGGTGCATATTCATGGCTCGTATAATGGATTACGGGATGGGTCGGGTTGACCAGCGCCCAGGTTTAATCCTTCGAGACAGTGTCTAAGCAGGCGTCGGGCATGGAACATGCGGGTCTTAACCGTGCCGACCGGGCATGCTGCAATTTCAGAAATTTCCTCGCACGACAGGTCCTCGAAATAGGCCAGATGCATGATTTGGCGATGTGCGTCCGAGAGCCGGTCGAGACAGCGGCGCAGCAGCACCGCATCTTCGGCGCGTGCCAGCGTGTCTATGGCCGTGGGGCTGTCTTCGTCCGGCATGTCGGCATCCAGCTCTTCCTGCGTATGGCGATTACGCCGGCGCAGGTTGTCTATGGTTTTGTGGTGGGCAATCCCGAGCACCCAGGTCAGCGGTTTAGACCTGCCCTCGAAACGACCGGCGGAGCGCCACACTTCAAGCATCACCGCGTTTAATACGTCGGCCGCATCGGCGGGTTCGCGCAGGCGTTTGAGGGCGAAGGCATAAACAGGCCGGTGGAATTTCTCGTAGAATTCGCGCAGTGCCGTTTCGCTGCCGGCCGCCATGCGCGACAGCAGGTTCGCAGCCTCGTCCACGCCGGTCGTTTCTGTATTTTTCACAGTACCTCCGGTGTTGAACGCTTCAAGGTAGGCGGATTTCCCGCACTGGACTTGCGCCCACGATGTTGCCGTCGCCGCCTATGGCGAGCACGCGCCACAAGTAGTGGCGTCCCGCCTGCAGATGCGAGCGGCTGACTGAGGAAAGTGCGGTTCTGGTTTGTCCGCCTGGTACGAGCATGCCGGTCACGGCCGGGGTATCGGGCAGGGTGGGCGTCGCTATTGTCGATTCATCGCCAAGGTCCGGGAGCGTGTCGCCTATGGTTGGCGCGCGCGCATAGATTTCGAGCTGGTAGGCACGTGCTGCGCGTATCGGTTCCCAGGCGAACAGGGTATCGGGTGCCAGCAGCGCTAGGCGCGCGGGTGTCACCAGGGCTATGGGCATAATCGGCAGGACCTCGCCCGGTTTGCCGCTGCTGACAAAATAGCGCAAGACCGGTTGCTCAAAGCCTGGTGCCGGGTCGGTAATGCGCAGCCGTACCAGATAAAACCCGGAGGAATGGGTGGGCAGGTCGGGACTACGTAGCACCTGTTTGTCGCCGCCGACCAGATATTGGCGTACGCTGGCCAGCGGTCGATAGACTGGCTGCCCCGCGGTGCTCGACGGTCCGGCAACTTCCCACACGGCTTGCACGAGGCCGCTGCCGGTGAAATTGATTTCGGCCAGCGCGTGCAGGGGTTCTTTAAGCCCGAGCAGGCGCACCGGGGCGCCGTTGTCGAACAGGAGTGCCAGGCGCGACAAGCTAAAGCCAGCCGTGGAAGAAGTGGTGATATTCAAGGCGATGCTTTGTGGCGTACCGGAAAACCCATTACCGTCTTGGAAGTCACGGAAGTATCCGAAACTGGTCACGCCCAGTTTGTGCGCCCGGTAGATAACGTCCATGGGAACCAGAATAACCTCGGTAAACATGACCGAGCTGGTACCGGTGGGCGCGGCCGGCTTGGTCAGTAGGCGGGTAACCGTCCCCAAAATCGGACCGGTGGCATTGGCGCGAAACGTGCCGCTGGGTGAGCTGACGAAGGGGCCATTTACCGTAAGGACATTCCAGGCGATGGCGACCGACGTGGACCCGCCTAGTGGGACGCCGGCGCTGCCGGGTGTCGGCGTGATCGAGATGATCGTGGCGCATGCCGGCAGAACAGCCAGCGTGCCCAACAACCACAGCAGGCCGGTCAGGGTAGTTTTTAGGAACGATTTCATGCATGTCATGCTATCACCTCAGGATCTGAGTCGTTAACGTTGCAGCATTGGGTTCAATGGGTGCTAGCGCGCGCCATAGGGGTTTAGTTTTCATGACATTGCCTCCTTAAGCTTTACTTAATAGGTGGCCTGCCAGGCAACCGATATTTTCAAGAACACCTGATAATAGTTTTGGTCGTTGCTGGATGTCACGCGGTCCTCGGCATCGTGGTGCTGGCCCTCCAGGGTAAGGGCGATGCCCGGTTTGCGGCCTTGCACCGGTTGCAGCATCCAGCTCAGGTTGCCGGTCAGGTCATGGGAACGGGTGTTGGTGGAACCATCGTTGACTTGCTGGCGATTGACGCTGTAGCCGAGGTTGCTGCTGATTTTCTGGGAGTAGGCATAGCCTAGATTCAATCCCGCCGTGGTCGTGTCGGAATCCAGGCTGCGATTATCTCTGTTGGCGACTTCACTGAATTGCACGCTTGGGTTCATCCAGAACTTTTCGCCCAAGCGTACATAGGTGCTGAGCTGGGTCATCCGGCTTTCGGTGTCGGGTGCGGCATTGATGAAGTCATCATCCTTTCCGTATGTGTGGCTGATAGACCAATTCCAAGTGGTGTAATTGAACATCGCGCTCAGCGTGGTATAACGCGTCGCGTGCAAGGCGCCGCTCGCCAGTGCCGCCGCCGCTTTTTTGACAACCTGATCCATATCGGCATAGGTAATATTGTATATGGGCTGGCCGTACCAAGCCGGGGAGGGCAGCTGACCCTCGGGTGTGGGTATTTGCAGGGGGGCGTAGGTCAGTGCGACGACGCCTTGCGTGGCTTGCGTGCGCGGCAGCAATGCCAGGTCGTTAACATTGTCGGTCTCATGTCCGAGCGACAATTGGGCGTTTAGGCCGAACCAGTCGAATGAAGCAAAGCCACGTATGCCTTCCCGATCGGTGCTACCGCTGGGAGCGGCCGGGCTGCGGAAAAATGTACCGATGCGCTTGTTTTCCACGCCGACGCTGATGGCCATGGGCTGGTTTTTAACCGCCAGCTGATGCCATGGTGTAAAGATCGCCACGGCGGAGTAGGCCTGGTCATGCTCTGGCGGGTTGCCGGTATCGCGCCCGTCAAAATCAAATTCGGTGGCGGCGTATTCACCGCGCAGGCGTACATGTTTTTCAAGCAGGTTGCCATCGGCAATGAGACTGCCCGCACGCCCGCTGGTGGCGGTTGTATCGCCGCCGGCGCCGATGGAAATTTGATTTGCACCTACACCGGAAAGATACGTGGCGGCCACCAGCAACGCGTCCCGATCCGAACTCACTGGATACACCGTGGCCGTTACACCGTTGATACGGTGATTGACCTCGCCGATGTCGAAGCCCTCCTGGGTGCTGGTGATGTCCTCGGTGCGCAAACCGAATCCAGTGAGCGACGCACCGGATTCCGCGGAAGAGACGCTCGCAGAAACACCACGCCGGGTGTAGCTCTGCATTACTAGGCCGTCCGGTACTACGCTATGGTGTCCGGCGTTGACGCTGAACATGCCAGTGCTGCCGGTCAATAGGTACGTGCCCATGTCCACTTGATTATTGGCAAGGGGCATCTGGGCTTCCTGGCTGTTGTATAGTACATCCGCATTTCCGTGGACGCGCCAGTCGCCGTTGGCAATGGCGCCCCGGAGTTGTGCACCGGCATTTGCTTGACCGCGCTTAGGGGCGTTGACAAGCTGATCATCCGATATGCGCTGGACAAGATTCAGCGTTATATGGCTGTCGAGCTCCGCTTCGCGGAAACGCGAGTTTTTGCGTACCTCCAAGGTCCAGACACCGCGCTCAATAATATCGCCATCCGGGGTGTGTTCGATTAGGCGCAGGTGATGTTGGCCCCAAGTCATGGCTTGCGGCGGCGTGAACACGAGTTGATGAGTTTCGCGTGAAGCGAGTCCAGTCACGTCTATATCATCCAACTCCAAGGTCAGACGTTGCAGCGATTCGTATGACAGTTTGGGCAGAACGATCCGTATCGCATCGGAAGGACCAAAGCTGCCCCTTGCCGGGATGGATAGTTCGGGCATCCAGTCGGCAGACAGCGCGGGGTGTGCGAATACCGCTAGCGCCACGGAACAGGCGCGAGCGAGAGTACACACCCGCGGTGTTTTCTTGTTCATTGATGAACCTCAGCCAATGTAGCGGCCCCTGTTTTTTATATGTCGAGCCGAGGCGCCCCCGGGTTCAACCCATGGCAGGGACGGCCATTCTTTTGTATCTTGTGTATTGCTGCAATTGAATAGAACGCCACGTTATCAAAACTTGGAAAGGACGGCTATATGGCGCATGACCAGGCTGTTTGGTCCAGCCAATATTAGGGAATTCTTTATCTCGAGTACCGGTCGTACCGGCCCTCGCAGCCGGATTCGGGAATCGGGACGGCTAAATGTTCGAGGTCAAAACTGGGGCCTAAGTCGCGCCAGACCCTGGCGCGCGCGGGATTTCGCCGCCCCTAGCCTCAATGGGTGATTTTGGCTATATATGGGCTTAGGGCTAATATTGAGGTGGATTTGAATCCGATCGTCTAAAATCGGATAATCAGGCCATTATGTGGAAGGGCATCCCTCCCAGGAAAGGTAAACCATGCAAAGAACCCTGTTGCGCGCTAAGTTACACCGGGTGCACGTCACGCATTCAGAGCTCGATTACGAAGGTTCGGTAGCCGTTGACGGCCATTTGCTAGACGCGGCCGACATACGCGAGTACGAGCGCATCGACGTCTATAACATCAAAAACGGCGAACGCTTTAGCACCTATACTATCCGCGCCAAGGAGGGGTCCGGCATTATCTCGGTCAACGGCGCCGCCGCCCATAAGGCGCAACCTGGTGATCTTCTGATCATCTGTGCCTTCGGCATACTGGAAGAAAAAGAAATTGCCAACTTCAAACCGCGTCTGGTGTACGTGGATATGCACAATCGTATTACCCATACGCGTAATTCTATTCCGGTGCAGGTTGCCTAAGCTCGCGGCTAAGCGGGTTAAATAACCTATTTCTCCT
>JANOTM010000125.1:0-7769 GCA_031416355.1 Gammaproteobacteria bacterium | reverse complement strand
CCAGCGCGATGGGAATCATCGTTCGATTTTGCCTTCGCCCTGGTCAAAAACCCACGGCTCATGTTCGCGGACGAGCCGACCTCGGCACTTGATGGCGCAAATGGACAAATTGTGATTGATCTACTCAAACGCATCGCGGCCGAGCACAACGCCACTGTACTTGGGGTCACCCACGATCCGCGCTTACTCTCCCGTGCTCATCGAGTCATTCATCTCGAAGACGGCGTGGTCACGCGGGAACAACGACAAAACTCATCCATGCAATTGGGAGAATGCCATGAATATGCGTAGGCTTGCGCTTGCGGTCTTTGCTTTACTCCTTTTTGCCACCGTACTCGTTCTCTTTCTCTGGCGGCTTGAAGATCACGACTTGGAGCGACGGGGGAGCGTGCCCTTCTCCTTCACGGCCGGCGACAATCGGCTGTCGGGGATGGCCTGGTTGCCAGTGGGTGACCCGATCGCGGTAGTCGTACTGGTACACGGCGATGGACCGCAGGATCGTACATCGGGGGGTTATGCTCCGCCGTTGGTGAACGTGCTCCTCGATGGCGGGATTGCCGTTGCGTCATGGGACAAGCCAGGCGTCGGAGCCTCATCAGGCAATTGGCTCGATCAAACCATGACGGATCGCGCAGACGAGGCGCGCGCCGCTCTTAACGCGCTTGCCATCATGGTTCCGGGTGACGTCCCACGAGGGGCAATTGGCTTCTCCCAGGCCGGCTGGGTTCTACCGAAACTGTCGGCGAAGGACACCGATTTCATCGTGCTCATCGGTCCCGCCGTCTCTTGGGAACAGCAGGGCAGGTTCTATCACCGGTTGGAGCTTGCCGGGGAATCGGAGGCCAGAATCGTACAAGCACTCGCCCACGACGCAGAGCAGAATGAACGCCTGTTTGGCGCGAATGCCAGGTTCGATGCGGTGACGTCGGACGGTATGAGTCGCGACCGCTGGGAATTCGTACGACGCAATCGCATGGCCGACGCGACACGCGATTTGAGCACGCTGGACGTGCCGACGCTGGCGCTTTGGGGACAGAACGACCTCAACGTGGACGCAGTCACCGATGCCGCCATCTATCGAACCCTCCTGTTGGAGCGTCATCCTGCCAACCGGATCATGGTGATCCCGGATGCAACGCACGGTCTTCTGAAGGCGGAGCCCTATAACTACCAACTCGTTAGCCAGTGGCCTTTGTGGGCGCAGGCGAGATTTCTGATTGAAGGACGCTTCGCTTATGCGTCTAGCGCCTTGGATGCAATCACAGGATTCATCGAGCAGGCCGCCGTTGCCGGGCACGGCCATGCACATGGAGCAGCCCCTAACCGCAAGTAGGCTTCACTTCGACACTCATCCATTTTTGTTTCCACAGGGGCTTACCTTATGCTGTTTTTTATCCGCAAATTCTTGGTTCCGACATGGCGGCAGGCGATCGGTGCGGTGATGATGACGGCCACACCATTGCTCCACGCGGCTGAGGAGATCTTGAACAGGCTCTAAGGAAGGTAAGGAAGAAATTCTTCATGATGAACTTACTCCATTTTGTGACGCACAATGCGCGCCTAACGATGTTCATTGCCGCGCTTGCCGGTTTGCTCGGCGGTATCGGCAGCGCAGGCCTGATCGCCACGATCAACGATGTTCTGGCACAACCGGGCGCGTTGTCGTATGCGCTGATTTTTACCTTTGCCGGACTGCTCGGAGTGACGCTGATTGGTACCGCAGTTTCAGAAATTCTGTTAGTGCGTCTGTCGGCAACGGCGGTATTCAATCTGCGCCTCGACATGAGCCGTCGCGTGCTGTCGCTGCCGCTGCGGCGCCTGGAAGAAACCGGCGCTCATCGCGTACTGGTGGCGCTGACCGAAGACGTGCAATCCCTGTCGCAGGCGCTGCCGGCGGTTCCAGTCATCGGAATTAACCTCGTCGTCATCGGCGCCTGCTTGGCGTACCTCGCGTGGCTATCGTTGACCGTGTTTCTGTTTGTGTCGACGTTGCTACTGGCCGGCGTACTCGGATATCAAACATTGGCGAAGCGCGCGACGCGGTATCTGGAAGCGGCCCGACTCACGGAGGACAATCTGTTCAAGCACTTTCGTGGTCTGACTTTGGGCATCAAGGAACTCAAACAGCACCGCGCGCGGCGCGCGGCGTTTCTTGCCGAGGATCTGGCGCCGAGCGCCGAAAGCGCCCGGCGCAGCGGCGTTGCCGGCATGACGCTGTTCGCTGTGGCGGAGAACTGGGGAAACTTGTTGTTTTTCACATTGCTCGGAGCGTTGTTGTTCGTCTTGCCGCGATTCGAGACGATTCCGAGTGGCATCGTCCCGGCCTATGTGCTGACGATGGTCTATCTGGCGGGCCCGTTGAGCGCGGTGCTGCAGCTCTTTCCCTATCTGGCCAAGGCCGCCGTGTCCTTGAAAAAAGTGGAGTCACTGGGCTTGAGCTGGCAACACCACCCGGCGGAGTTTGAAGTGCCCACAACGCCAAGCCTGGCTGCATGGCGGCGGCTGGAACTGATCGGCGTGACGCATCGTTATCGTCACGAACACAGTGACGATGACTTCGAGCTCGGACCTATCGACCTGACCTTGGACGCAGGAGAGCTGTTGTTTCTGGTCGGCGGCAATGGCAGCGGCAAGTCCACGCTCGCCAAACTCATCACCGGGCTATACGTGCCCGAAAGCGGCGAGATACGCATCGACGGCGCGCTTGTCAGCGATGCCGGACGTGGCGCGTATCGCGAACAGTTCGCCATGGTGTCGGCGGATTTTTACCTGTTCGAGCGCCTGTTGGGGCTGACCGGGGCGGATCTCGCACAACGCGCTGACGATTACCTGACGCAATTGCAGTTGACGCATAAAATAAAAATCGAGAATGACCGACTCTCCACGACGGAACTTTCGCAAGGTCAGCGCAAACGCCTGGCCCTGCTCATCGCCTATCTGGAAGACCGCCCGGTCTACGTGTTCGACGAGTGGGCATCCGATCAGGACCCCGCGTTCAAAGCGGTGTTCTACACCCAGCTGTTGCCGGAGCTGAAACGTCGCGGCAAGGCGGTGCTGGTGATCAGCCACGACGAACGTTATTTCTCCGTCGCCGATCGCGTGCTGCGCCTGGACTACGGCAAACTCGCATGATGCAACTTTTCCGTTTGACACAACTCATCGCGCGCATCAAAGGGCAGCGCATCAAGACTTATTTTGATTCATGCCTCAGCCGCTCCAGCCAAGGCTGCGAACAGGATCAAGAGAGTCACACGCAGGAGCGCGCCGTAGGTGGCGTCGCATGAATACCGGCACTGTTCTGCCGCGCCGGTCGTGGCGTCAGCGCCTCGCGATTGGATTTGGCACGCTGGTTATTGTCACGACAGGATGCCTGGCGTGGATCGTCCGGCAGCATAGCTTCGACATCGACACATCGGAGATTACCTTCACCCACCACGGCCACAAGATCGTCGGGACGCTCGCGACGCCGCGTGGACCCGGCCGGCACGGCCTCATGGTATTCGTCCACGGTGATGGACCCATGCACGCCGACGGCAACGGCGGCTATCCCATGATCTGGGAGTCGTTTGCTCGGGCCGGCTACGCCTCTCTCTCGTGGGACCAGCCTGGTGTGGGCCGGTCCGACGGAGACTGGGAGAGTTACAGCATGAGCGACCGAGTCGATCTCGCCCTGGCTGCGCTGGCTGCTGTCGTCGGCCGTCCCGACATCGATAGCAACCGAATCGGACTCTGGGGCGCCAGCCAGGCAGGATGGGTGCTGCCGAAAATCGCCAACCGACGTTCTGGAATCCGCTTCATCATTGCTGTGTCACCGGCCATCAACTGGTTGGATCAAGGCCGCTTTAACGAACTTCAGGACCTTGCCAAGAAAAGCGTGAGCGAGACGCAGATCGCCGCCGCTGTCGCGTACAGCGACGCACTGAGGTCTCTGTTGGATCGCAACGCCACCTACGACGAGTATCTCACTCTCGCCCCGGCCGCCATCCGGGCCTCAGGTTATCATGACCAGCCGATGTCGGCGCAACGCTGGCGATTCGCCGCAATCAACTATCGGTCAGACGCGCGCGCCGACCTTGCCGCCCTAACGGATGTGCCGGTGCTCTTGCAGACTGCGGGTCAGGACCGCAATGTTGACGCCATAGAAACCGAAGCCGTCTACCGCGAACTTCTCGGCCAGCGTTTGCGGGTGCGGCGGTATCCAAACGCCCACCACTCCATGGTGCGTGCCGATATCAACGAAGGAAGTCTTCGGTTCTGGACCATCGCCCTCTTCACGCCCCGGAAGCTTTTTACCCACGAGTTCCTTGCTGACGGAGAAGTGTTTCTTGACTCGTTGCCGACGCGGGTGGAGGGACGTGATCGGTAATTACAAAGTTTCCAAATACACGGTATGACGCGTTTACCCTATTTTCCATTAGATACACTTGCAACACAGGAGACTCACCATGGAATCTGCGATTTCAATTTACGGCCGATACATCGATACGATCACCGGCCTGCTTTATTTTTTTGCCGGCGCGCTGCTCGTGGTCGAGTTACTATGGTTTGCGTACCGGCGGCGCCTGAATAAGCCGCGTGTCCTCGAAATGCTGGCGAGTTACAGCCCGTTCATACCGGCGGTCGTTGTCGATGCTCTTACCGTCACGGCGCTCATCGCACTTTACTACGCGGTCTACAGCATGGTGCCATGGGAAATTCCCGTTACCGCATGGAGCGCGTTGCTGGCCGTGATCCTGGTGGATTTCGTATATTACTGGGAGCATCGCTGGGCGCATAAAGTCCGCGTGCTGTGGGCGCTGTACCATTCCGTGCATCACAGTTCGTCCGATTATAATCTCGGTACCGCGTTCCGTGTCTCGTTCGTCGACCAATTTTTCTCGCCGCTGTTTTACCTGGCGCTCGTGGTCTTGGGGTTTCATCCGGCGCTGGTCTTGTCCGGCCTGGTGTTTATGCTGACTTACCAGACGTGGATTCATACCGAGATGATCGGCAAGCTCGGTTGGCTTGAGAAAATATTCAACACCCCATCCCACCATCGCGTGCACCACGGTTCGGATACCAAGTACCTCGATAGGAATTATGGGGCGATCCTGATCGTTTGGGATCGGTTGTTCGGTACTTATCAAGTGGAAGAAGAAAGGCCGGTCTACGGGCTCACCCAGCCGTTGAACTCCATCAATCCGCTCAAGGTCCATTTTCACGAAGCCGCCAAGCTCGTTCGCGACCTGAGTGGCGTGCGATCCGCAAGGGAGGTGTGCGGTTATTTATTCAAGCGCCCGGGCTGGACTCCGCTTGCCGCGGCACCAGCCGCTGGCGATGCCCAGCAGCGCAATATGCGCTAACGGCTACAAAACTTCCAGCTGAGCGTGCGCCTGAGATCGCCGCGTGAAGAATTTCTTGTATTATGGTTTCGGCCCCAGGGCTGGGATACTCGCGCACTCTTTGAAAATGCGCTTGTCGCAATGCTGGCAGACCTCGCGATCGAGACGTGCGAAGATGGCGGCGACGGCCTCGGACTTAGACTGAAAGATATTTTCGTCGCCGATGATCTTGGCAAAGCCACCGCGCCGCAGAATATTGCACACGTCTTCCTTCACCTTAACCAGGTACAAGCCGCCGCCTATGGCGCGTCGGCGCTTGGCCTCTTGGGCCAATAGTTCGGCGCCGGCGATGTCGATGAAGTTAATGCCGTTACCGATAATCAGCAGGTGTGTCTGCCGCGGGTAGCGTTCCGCCAAGCCGTGTAGCACCTCGGCCACGTGGTCCACGGCACCGAAGTGCACCGAGCCGTCGATACGGATAATCTGCAACTGCGGGCAGCGCGCCAGCAGCGAGTCTTCCGACATGCGGCGGTCTCCGTAACGCGTATCTGGTGCCACACTGACAACTTTAGGTTGCGAGGTGCGCATGAGGTAGATCACCAACGACAGCATAACGCCCACGTATATGGCGAATTCCAGTTCCACGAACAGGGTCGCCAAAAAAGTAGTGATGAGCACCGAGGCCTCGCGCTTGCTGCTCGTGAGTATGGTCTTGATGTGGTGCATATCGATCAAGCGATACGCCACCACCAGCAACACCGCGGACATGGCGGCGATGGGCAGGTGCGCGGCCAGCGGTGCGACCGCGAGCACCACGATGGCGAGCGCAACCGCCGCGAAGATCGCCGCCATGGGGGTGACGGCCCCGGCGGCATAGTTAAGGCCGCTGCGGGTAAACGATCCGGAGGAGGCGTAACTCGAAAAGAAGCTGCCAAAAATATTGGCCAGCCCCTGGCCGACGAATTCCTGATTGCCGTCTATGCGTTGTCCGGATTTAGCCGCCACGGAACGCGCGATGGACACTGCCTCCACCAGACCCAGCATAGCGATGGCCAAGGCGCCCGAACCCAGGGTCTTGATGGATTTCAGCGACAGGTCCGGCAGCGACAGCGGCGGCAGGTGTTGTGGCAGTTCGCCTACCACTTTGATGTGGTGTTGTTCGGCGCCTATCACCAAGGCCAGCACGCTGCTGACGATCATGGCGATGAGCATGCCTGGCCACTTGGGCCGCCACCACATCAATATAATCAGCAGCACCAAGGTGAAAGCCGACACCACCAGCACGAACAGATTGGTATCGTCGATTTTGCTGAAGATATCCTGCCAGGTATGCAGAAACGAGGAGCCAGAGTCGATCTGGATGCCGAAGAAGTGTTTGAGTTGGCTACTGGCGATCAATATCGCCGCGCCGGCGGTAAAGCCTACAACCACCGAATGCGAAATAAAATTCACCAGTGTGCCGAGGCGCGCCAGGCCCAGGGCCAACTGGTATACGCCCGCCAGGAACGTGAGGGTCAGCGCCATGCTGATGAACTGCGGGCTGCCGGGCTCAACGTATTTACTGATGGTGGCGAATACGACGATGGAAATGGCCGTGGTTGGACCCGAAATCAGATGCCGCGAAGAGCCAAACAAGCCGGCGATAATGGGCGGCACCATGGCGGTGTACAGACCATATACCGGCGGCATCCCGGCGATCAGGGCGAACGCCACACCCTGGGGCAGCACCACCACGGCGCCTGTAAGCCCGGCGATCAAATCGGCCCGCAGGGTCTGGCGGTTGACCAGGGGCCACCAGCGTAGAAAGGGAAAAATGCGTGGCCAGAACGTACTGCATTGGGGCGCGGAAGTCTGTGGCATGGGAATTTTTATCTAGGGCAAGTGCAACCAAAATGTCGAGGGGTGTCAGGGCGTCAGAGTCGCCGGACTACACGAAAGGTAGTGGAATTCTAGCCGATTTCAGCCGGGTTTACTATTAAAGCGCGGCGTTTTATGTGGAATGATGAAAAGAACGTGTAGCGCGGCGGAACAAACATAATTTGCCACAGGTGGTAGTTGTCTCATACAACCCGTATCGTCCATTGTTCCTAGCGATTCTAGCGACAGAATGAATATGGGGAGTAGATTGGGGCAATGCGCACGTCGGTACTGGAAGAATTACCCGCACGCTCGATATCTTC
Organism: Gammaproteobacteria bacterium; assembly: GCA_031416355.1. GTDB lineage: Bacteria > Pseudomonadota > Gammaproteobacteria > Acidiferrobacterales > UBA6901 > JANNJF01. The sequence continues at coordinate 268 of JANOTM010000125.1, read as the reverse complement.
TTGCCGAATCCCTTTGCTTTAGGGACGCGTTTTTCGCCTTTCCCCGAACTAAGGACCGATGCGGGTAGATTGAAACAAATCACATGGAAGGAGACAGGGACGTGGCTTCGTTGATCTCACACCAGGTTTGGTCGCGCTGCGGTAATGCGATCGCATACTCCCCCTGTAGGTCACGTACTCCATGAAATCCGTGCTACCCAGGGGTTACTCTCGGCTACGCGTGCTAGTTTCGATAGTTTCGGTCGGGCTCGCGTTGCTATGGAGTGCG
>JANOTM010000124.1:0-10575 GCA_031416355.1 Gammaproteobacteria bacterium | reverse complement strand
CGGTACATGCGCTCCCAATCGCGGTTGGGATAATCCGCCAGCGGATTCTCCACCCGCACCGGCGCCAGGAACCGATACTGCGCGAACAGGTCCGCGGGAGTCGCCAGCGCGCCGAAACCGGCGGCGCCGGCGAGTTGCAGGAAACGCCGCCGCGATGGCGAAAAACCGTCCGTGCCGTTCATCGTTGCGCACCTCATCAATTGCCCAGTGCGCACTTTAAGATCGGGCGCGGCGACGCGCCTTGACTTAGATCAATTGTTGAATGAGTTATCTTTGTCCTGGCAGGGCTGAGCGCTCATGGGGCTGCATACCTTCGGTTTCGGGCGCGTCCCGGCCGCCGATGCGAGAATACCCTCTGCTATCAACAAATTACGTCCCTCCCCTCCCAGGCGCCGTATCCGGACAACGCAATTTTGCCCTGCCCCCTGAAACAGGATAGAGTCCTGCGTATGTCTACTCCACTCGCGCGCCTGCTCCCGGCTCTAAAGACCATTTGCTCCCAATGTAGCTTGCGCGAGCTGTGCCTCCCCATGGGCCTGGAGAACGAGGATATCAAGCGCCTGGATACCATCATAGACCGCCGCCAGCGCGTGACTGCCGGACAACATCTGTACCGCGTACGCGACCAGTTCGAGGCGCTATACGCCGTGCGCAACGGCTTCTTCAAAACTTATGAGATCAACAACGACGGCCATGAGCAGATCAACGGGTTTCACATGACCGGCGAGATCATGGGCCTCGACGCCATCAGCGCCGATAATCATACCTGCAATGCCATTGCCCTGGAGGATTGCGAGGTCTGCATCATTCCCTTCCACCGGCTGGAGCAGGTGCTGGGCGATATTCCGTCTTTGATGCGCCAGTTTCATCGCATGATGAGCCGGGAAATCGCCACCGACCACGGCATGATGATGTTGCTCGGCACCATGACCGCCGAAGAGAAGCTCGCCGCCTTTCTGATCAACCTGTCCCAGCGCCTGGGCGCACGCGGTCTTTCTCCCAGCGTCTTTCGGTTGAGCATGTCGCGCGAGGAGATCGGCAGCTATCTCGGTCTCAAGCTCGAGACCGTGAGTCGCACCTTCTCCAAGCTCCAGGACGAAGGCCTGCTGCGGGTCGACCGCCGCAACCTCGTCATCTCGGACCTGGCCGGCCTACAACACCTCGCGGGCTGCGCGACGTCGGCACCCCGGCCCGGATCAAATCGTACGTGAGTAAACCGCCGGGGCCGCCGTTAGATACCGGTCCCACAGCATGCAGATGTTGCGGATAAGCAGCCGGCCCGCGGGCAGTACGCAGATGACCGCGGCGTCCACTTCCACCAGGCCGTCTTGCTCCATGGGTACGAGCGCCGCCAGTTCGCGCGCGAAGTATCGGCTGAAGCGTATGCCGTGCGAGTCCTCGAATTTTCCCATGTCGAGCGTGAAATGGCAGATGAGCTGCATAATCACCGCCCGTCGCAGCTTGTCATCGGCATCGAGCGCGCGACCGCGCGCGATCGGCAACCGGCCGCCATCGACCGCCGCGAAGTAATCCTCCAGGCTCTTGAAGTTCTGGGCGTAGCTGTCGCCGATCTGGCTGATGGCCGTGACCCCCAACCCCACCAAGTCGCACTCGGCATGGGTGGAATACCCTTGAAAGTTGCGGTGCAGGCCGCCGTTGCGCTGTGCCTGCGCCAACTCATCGTCCGGCCGCGCGAAGTGATCCATGCCGATGTACACGTATCCCGCGCCGGTCAAGCGCTTGATCGCGAGCCGCAGGATATCGAGCTTCTGTTGCAGCGATGGGAGGTCGTGCTCCTGGATGCGGCGCTGCGGTTTGAACAGCGCCGGCAGATGCGCGTAGTTGTAAACCGAGAGTCGATCGGGGGCCATGGCCAGCACCTGCTCTATGGTCCGGTCGAAACTTGCCGTGTCCTGGTGCGGCAGGCCGTACATCAAGTCGATGTTGATGGAGCGGAAGCCGAGCGCGCGCGCCTCGGCCACGGCCGCCGCCGTTTGTTCGGCGCTCTGGATGCGATGTACCGCGCGTTGCACCGTCGGATCCAGATCCTGAACGCCGATGCTCAGGCGGTTGAAACCGAGTTCGCGCAGGAGCGCGAGCGTGCCCACCGACAGCTCGCGCGGATCGATCTCGATACCGTACTCGCCGCGGTCATCGTCGCGCAGGGTGTAATGCGCGCGCAGGGCCTGCATCAGGGCGCGCATCTCGTCGTGCCGGATGAACGTCGGCGTACCGCCGCCCCAGTGCAGCTGTTCGACCGGCCGCGCGCGCTCGAACAACTCGCCCTTAAGGGCGATCTCACGGTGCAGACGCGCCAGGTAAGGCGCCGCGCGTGCGCGATTCTTGGTAACTATTTTGTTACAGGCGCAGTAAAAACACAGCTGCGCGCAGAACGGCAGGTGCACGTACAACGACAACGGACGCGGGCCGTTTTCATTGCCACGCGCGGCAAACGCCCGGTACTCGCGCTCGCCGAAATCATCGCGCAGCCACGCGGCCGTGGGATACGAGGTATAGCGCGGCCCCGAACGGTCGTAACGCCGGATCAGGTCGGTGTTGAAATCCAGCGTGCCCCCGAAGCTGTTACCCGACATCGTTCAGGACCCGACGCCGGAACTTCACTCCGAGGCGCCGCGCGACGTCCTCGCACGCGGCCATATCCACGCCCTCGAGCCCGTCGATCGCGGTCAGGGTAATGTCCGGGACGAAATCCCGCGCGCGGTCGGCGAACTCGAGCATGGCGGCATACGCGCACGGCAGCGTGGGACGGCAGTGTTGATCGTAGATATCCCCATTTTGCGCATTGAGCGAGATCGATAGGGCGTCGACCAGACCTTCGAGGTCGGGTGTCACGTCGCGCCCGTACACCAGGTTGGCCAGGCCATCGGTGTCGATGCGCACCCGGCGCGCACCGCGTTGATGCAGCTCGGCGGCGATGTCCAGGACGTCGTACAGCCGCAGGGTCGGCTCCCCTAGGCCGCAGAACACGATCTCCCGGTATATCCGCGGCTCACCCACGGCGGTAAGTACTTGATCCATGGAGGGTTCCTGATGTAACCGCAAGTCGGCGCCGCCTATGACCCAGGTATGGTTGAACTTGGGACAAAAACCACAGCGCAGCGTGCAGCGCGAGGTGACGTTCAAATAACAGTTGCCGCGCAACGCATAGGCTATGGTCGCGGGCGACGATACACTTTCTTCGTTTGAAAACGGCGATGGGGGGCGGGGATCCATGCGATCTAGCCTACCCTGTTACTGGCGCGGCGCCTTGACCTACGTCAAACGCCGTTGGCGCACGCCCTATCGACGCACGGTGCGGCGCGGGCGCTCCATCCGCGTGCTGTTCAAAGACTCAGTGTTGGGTCCTTATTATTAAGTACACAGGCGCGCACGCACACTCATCTGGCCGCAATCCGGGCAATACCCGCGGGAATGGGTGCGATGCAGCACCTCCGCTATTTATATAGGCCGCCGACATTTCCGCCAAGCTTGGCCATATGCGCTGGGTCCCGCGGTAATAGGCAGCAAATAATTAAAGTGGTATTTTAAAAATCCGCCGGCTTGCCGGCCTTGCCGCGCACCTGGTCCGCTGGATATTTACCCTCGTTGACCTCGATCTTACGCCACGCGGCGGATACCAAGTCCACGCCCAAGCGGTCGGCCATGCGCACCAGATAGATAAATACATCCGCCATCTCCTGTTCCACCGCGTGCAGCTTGTCGGGGGCGAGGGCGTAGCTCTGGGTCTCGGTCAGCCACTGGAAATGTTCCACCAGCTCGGCGGCCTCGACGATGAGGGCCATGCCCAGGTTTTTGGGGGAATGAAACTGTTCCCAATCGCGCGCGCGCGCGAACTCGCGCAGGCGTAGGGTCAGGTTATGCAGGTCGGACATGGGCTTTCTCCAAATGTAGCATGGGTAGTCAATCGGTACGGCGGGCTTCCGCCAATTGTATGCTGCCCTTGCCGCAGGAAAGCTTGCCGCGGTACATGGCTGAATCGACTCGCTCCAACACGCTGTCTAAATCGTCTCCGTGCATAGGTGCAGAACCTATCCCCAGAGAAATACTCAGCGTAATGCCCCCCTGTTCGGCCCATGCGGCCACTGCCGCCTGCAGGCGGCGCGCGACATGGGTGGCGTCGTCCAGGGCGCAATCGGGCAATACCAGAACGAACTCATCGCCGCCGAAGCGCGCGGCGATATCCGAAGCACGCATGCACTCGGTCGCCAGGCGACCGACTTCCTTTAATACCTTGTCGCCGGCGGGATGGCCGAGGGTATCGTTGATGGACTTGAAACCGTCCAGGTCGGCGAACAATACGGTAACGATATGCTGGCCTTGTTGCGGTACCTGGAATAACGCATTCGACTGCTCATATAAACCGCGTCGATTCAGCAAGCCGGTGAGATGGTCGAGATTGCTTTCCTTCTCTAGCTTCCAGCGCACCTTCTCGATACGCGCCATGAGCGAATAGGAGTACAGAATAATAATCCCGAAAAATGCCAGGAAAATCGCGGTCGAAACCGATATTGACGAAAAATACTCCGGCAAGCGCGGCACCAGAATCAAAAAGACCAGGACAAAAGTGCCGGCTATGGCCTCGGCAAAGGGCCGCAAGCCATAGCGCATGCCGTTGCCCAGTATCACCATGATGTAGGCGAGATACGTTGGCGACATCATGTGCCCGTCGGCCATCGCGGCGAACGACACCATCAGCAAGTCGGTCCACATGGGGATGCGCCAACGGGAAGGCGAAGGGGCGCTACGCCAGGCATGCCACATGTACCCCAAGGTCAAAGCCAGGTAGAGCATTCCCACCACATTCACCGCGAACAGACCCGGCCACGGACTCAACTGCACGTCGCCCAGATTGAAATAGGCGAGGTACATGGCCCAAAATAAGAAACGCGTTAGGAACTGGGTACGCTGATCATCCCACGGAATGCTGCGGACAGCGCTTCCGGCCCTACGGTCCTGAAGGCGGCGCCCGTGGTCCGATCCGCGTTTATCGGATGCACGCCGCAGGTAACCCATGTTTTAACTCCTTCAATGTGCAGTGCTCTGCCTAAGAGCCTTTATTAATGTGCAGTGCTCGGCTTAAGAGCCTTTAATTGTGGCCGACCGCCGGTTTACTCATACCTATTATATGGTGTAGGCACACGCGTAGCGTTATGCACCGCTTTGCAGACGTAGGCGCGCCCGCGCTACCGCGGCGCTGACCTGGGCGGGGGCGGTTCCGCCCAGGTGGTTGCGTGCTGCCACCGACCCTTCTATGGTCAAGACCGCAAACACATCCGCATCGATGGCTTGGGAAAAACCACGCAATTCATCCAGACCCATGGCCGCCAGATCCTTGCCCTGTTCTATGCCGTAACGCACCGCCTTGCCTACCACCTCATGGGCGTCGCGAAATGCCACGCCCTTGCGTACCAGATAATCGGCCAGGTCGGTGGCGGTGGAAAATCCCCGGGTCGCGGCGCGCGCCATGTTGTCTTTCTTGATACGCATGGCCGGCAGCATGTCGCGGTAAACCTTGAGGCAGCCAAGCACGGTATCGATGGTGTCGAACAATGGCTCCTTGTCTTCCTGGTTATCCTTGTTATAGGCCAGGGGCTGACCCTTCATCAGGGTCAGGAGCGCCACCAGATGGCCGTTGACGCGGCCGGTCTTGCCGCGTACCAACTCGGGCACGTCAGGGTTCTTTTTTTGCGGCATGATGGAAGAGCCGGTGCAAAACGCATCCGACAGCTCGATGAAGTCGAACTGGTTGGACGACCATAAAATCAGCTCTTCGGAAAAGCGCGACAAATGTGTCATGAGCAGCGCCGCCGCGGCCACGTACTCGATGGCGAAGTCGCGATCGGATACCGCATCCAGGGAATTCTCCGCCGGCCCATCGAAACCCAGGGCACGCGCGGTGTATGCCCGGTCTATGGGATAGCTGGTTCCGGCCAAGGCCGCCGATCCCAGAGGCATGCTGTTCACGCGCCGGCGGCAGTCGGTGAAACGCGCGCGATCGCGTTGCAACATTTCAAACCATGCCAGCATGTGATGACCGAACGTCACCGGTTGCGCCACTTGCAGATGGGTAAACCCCGGCATCACGCTGGCGACCTCGCGCTCGGCGATATCGACCAGTGCGGTCTGCAGCTGGTGTATCGCGCTGCACGTGGCGTCGATGGCGTCGCGCAAATATAAACGCAGATCGGTCGCTACCTGATCGTTACGCGAACGACCGGTATGGAGTTTTTTGCCGGCCTCGCCGATGCGCGCGATGAGACGCGCCTCGATGTTCATGTGCACGTCTTCCAGCGCCGTGCTCCAGGGAAAATTGCCGGCCTCGATTTCGGCCTCGATTTCTTTTAGGCCGGCGACGATGGCATCACGTTCCGGCAGCGCCAGCACACCTACGTGCGCCAGCATCTGCGCGTGGGCAATAGAACCGGCGATATCGTAACGGTAAAGGCGCTGATCGAACGTCACCGATGCGGTAAAGGCCTCCACGAAGACATCCGTCGATTCGGTGAAGCGTCCGTTCCAGGGTTTTTCTTTAATCATGACTTTCTCTCGTAGTAATTACGTAATATTAGGCACGTAACTACGGTATATTTTTTAAATCTGCAACGCAGCAGCCATTTATCAGTGACTCGAATCCGACCGTCGGTAATGCATTGTTGCTTCCCACCGTTATACGCTAGTTTATACCGCATGGCGCGTGATGCACTGTGTATGCGCCTTGAGTTATGGCCCTTGGACATCAGCGGCCTCAGGAGGCAACAAAGCAACAAGGATCACCCACAAGTGCTCGCTTTACGCGGAAGAGCAATACCCTGGTTCGGACTCTCCTTTGTGCACCCCCACCCCGAATGCCGAATCAGGTTTTTAGACCCCCGTCTCTCGACGGGGGTCTTTTTTTATAGGCCTCACATTGATCGCTCAGACGGCCGATTCACCCTAAAGCCACTGTTCATTCGCGCCGCATTGGGTCATTATTTGCGCGATCAGTAAATATACTGATTTTTACCTGGTAACAACAGGGAATATTGAGGCATTATTGTTGTTTAGATGGCAAATTTTAGGGTTAAATTCAGATTATACAATGATGGCCTACGCAGCAAACCAGGGATCCTCGCGCCTCGGGTATGCCCGATCAGCGTGCGAACACGCCAGTCAACTTCGGAAACAGTAATCCATGTCCAAGGCCAATAATCCGGGCCAGCACTTTTTCCCCGATTTCGGTTCCTTTAGCATCGCTCTGCGGATCATCTTCATCGCCGTTATTATCGCCGCCATCGTCGCCATCGGTAGAAACGAGGTGTTCGATCAGACCGCATGGCAAGAGCTGAATCTGCTGACCGCTTTTGCGTTAATGCTGTCCTTCATCGGGGTGGTGGTGCTCAAAATGGCGTCGCCTATTATCCGCCGCCTATCGGAACCGGGCGCGTCGGTTCTGGTTTTCCTATTACTATTAGGCGTTATCGCCCTGGGCACGGAATTGATGGTGTTTGCACTCTACGATCTCAACCTCACCGGCGAACGCTGGCCGTCTTGGCATTTTTCCCTGCTGATACGCAGCCTGCTCATCGGCAGCATCATCAACTTTCTCGGCATACGCTATCTTATCGTGTCGCACCGCGCCGAGATGGATGCCAAAGCCAAGCAAGAGGCCAAGATGCAGGCACTGCAGTCGCGCATACGTCCGCATTTTCTATTTAATAGCATGAACAGCATCGCCAGTCTCATGCGTAGCGATCCGGCACGCGCCGAGGCCGCACTCCAGGATCTGGCGGACCTGTTCCGGGTGCTGCTGGCGGATGCGCGCAATCTGGTGCCGATCTCGGCGGAACGTGAAATTTCCCGGCAGTACCTGGAGATCGAAAAACTGCGCCTGGGCGATCGCCTCAAAATCACCTGGAACGTCAAAAATGTCCCACGCAGCGCCATGGTGCCGGCCCTCACCCTGCAACCACTACTAGAGAACGCCATCTATCACGGCATAGAGCCGCGCTTCAGCGGCGGAACCCTCAAGATCGAGCTGTGGGGGGAAAATGAAACACTGAACGTCCTGATCAGCAACCCATTGCCCGAGGTGCGCAAGCATTCCCACGGCAAGGGCAACAAGATCGCCCAGGAGAATATTCTGCAGCGCCTCGCCACCCACTATGGAAACGCCGCCAGCATGCAGACCTTCGAGGAAGGCAACCAGTATCACGTGAAACTGAAAATGCCCATACTAAGAGGTTGATCATGTCATCAGAAAACCTCCCCGTTATGGCGATACTAAAACGCGCGGCGACGCGCTTTGACCAGCTGATCGCACGCAGCGAGGGCGTCATCGCGGAAAAACTTGCGTCCCACGAGCGCGCCGTGGCCGACGTGCTAGACGATGGCTTCCTGCCTAACTTCTGCAATGGCTGGGCAATATTCAACGTAGCAGTCATCGCCGAGATGCTGGCCATCGTTATCGCCCTGGTGTCGCCGCAGCTTCCCATCAGCGAAACCATGCTGGGGAATCTGTTTTTGATTTCCCTGTTCATACAATGGATCGCCATGAGCGGCGCTGCCGCCCTGTGCGTGACGCGCAAGCATCTCAACCGGTTGTCTAATCTGCGCGCCCTGATTATGTCGTACCTCATGTTGCTATGTGTTACCTGGATAGTAGGAGAGGTGGCGATCTGGGTATTATGGTTGGCGCACGTAACGAGCTCGCCCAACCCTGAGTGGAATGCCTATTTTCACCTGCAGAACCTCACGGTCGCGGCCATCGTTAATGCCCTGGCGCTGCGTTATTTTTTCGCCCGCCACCAGCTCAAGCAGCGCACCCAATCGGAGACGCGCGCCAAAATTCAGGCATTGCGCTCACGCATACGCCCACATTTTCTGTTCAATACCATGAACATCATCGCCAGCCTGATACGCAGCGCCCCGGCCCAGGCCGAGACCGCCATTGAAAACATGGCGGACCTATTCCGCACCATGCTTACCGATGAGGAAAACCTGGTGCCGGTCAAGAACGAAGTCGCCATCGCGCAAAAATACCTCGCCATCGAAAGCCTGCGGCTGGACAACCGCTTGAATGTGGAGTGGGATATGGGGAAATTTCCGCGCAACGCGGTGATGCCAGTGCTGACTCTGCAGCCGATACTGGAAAGCACTATCCAATATTGCGTAGAACCGCTGACGGAAGGCGGTCATATCCGAGTACGGCTGTGGGAGGAAGCTGACCACATCAACATCGATATCACGGCTCCCGCACCGCGCTCCAAGGCGCGCACGCAGCGAACCGACATGGACGCGGCGCTCGACAACGTGCGCCAAAGGCTGGAAAGCCATTATGGCAAGCTTGCCAAACTCTCTAGCACCCAGGAATCGGGACAAATAGTTATTTTGCTTATACTGCCGACACGCGGAGAAAACCCATGAGAGTATTAATCGTTGATGACGAGAAGCTGGCACGCGACCGGTTGCGCGAGCTGCTGAACGAAATTGGAGGCCACACCGTCGTCGGTGAGGCCATGAACGGCAACGAGGCGGTGGAAAGAACCACCGGGCTTAATCCCGACGTGCTGCTCATGGACATACGCATGCCGGGCATGGACGGTTTGGAAGCCGCCATGCACCTGATGGGCATGGAAAATCCGCCGAGCGTTATTTTCACCACCGCCTACGACCAGCATGCCTTGCACGCATTTGAAGTTAACGCCGTGGATTACCTGCTCAAACCCATACGCAAAGACCGCTTGGCGGGCGCCATGGATAAGGCGCACAAACTTACCCTAAAACAGCTGCGCGACATCAACGAAGCCCAGGATCAGCCCAGCGCACGCACCCACATCAGCGTGCACCTGCGCGGTAATATCCGGCTGGTGCCGGTGCAGGAAATTCTGTATTTCATGGCCGACAGCAAGTACGTAACGGTACGCACAGCGACGGAAGAACATCTTATCGAGGACTCGCTGGTCAATCTGGAAAAAGAATTCGGCGAAAAAATGTTTCTGCGTATCCACCGCAACGCGCTCGTGGCCACGGGTTTCATTAAAGGTATAGAAAAAAGCCCTGTCGGGACGTGGCAAGTGACTCTCACTGGCCTGGATAAAAAACTGGATGTGAGCCGTCGGCATGCGGCTTCGGTAAGACGGTGGGCGCGCGCTTGAGTTGGCCGCGCTAGCCGCGCAGATTTTAAAACCTAATTGCGGGTCCCGCCCCGGCCGCTTTCGCGCATCCCTGCGCTTCGCGGCACTCGCACATCCCTGTGCATCGGCCGCTTCCGGCGTCGTGCCTCCCGCGGCACTCGCACATCCCTGTGCATCGGCCGCTTCCGGCGTCGTGCCTCCCGCGGCACTCGCACATCCCTGTGCATCGCGGGCGGGGTACTTTCTTTGCTTGTGTGTGCAAAAGAAAGTACCCAAAGAAAGCACACCCCCATCGCTCGCCGGGCGAAAACCGCCCGCCCCCCCCGTGCTCCTCGCCCCACCGGGGCTGCAGTGCTCGGCAAGCGCCAAGGGGAACATCAAATTCGACACCTATACCGACATCTACATCCAAGAAACCCCAAGCCTCCATTGTCATTCCGAC
>JANOTM010000123.1:0-8564 GCA_031416355.1 Gammaproteobacteria bacterium | reverse complement strand
TCGCCTAAGAGGAAGTCGCGGTTGCCATGCATGACGTACACCGGAACGCCGCTCACTGGAAACTGCTCCTGCGTTTGCCTCGAGAGGCCTGGCGCCAGTACTTCCGTCCTCCCGGCGCCTGTTCCCGACAGCGCTCTACCTCGCCCATCCATGGACTCGTCTGGCGGTCGCTGGGTGAGGGCGCGCAAGCCGGTGATGACTGCGGCAAATTCCGCGTCGGCGGCGGCATCGTCACCGATCCAGTATTCGAAGAGATCTCCGAGTATATAGAGGGCATCGGCATGGGTCGCCCGGCCGCGGAGAAAATCCAGAAACAGGGTCATGACCGCGGGCCGTTGGGCGCACAGGTGCAGATCGGAAATGAACAGCGTGGCCATGGGGGTAAACGCTGCGCGCGCCTATTCCACCAGCGTGACTTTTTCGATGATCACTTCGGTCAGCGGGACATCTTTATGACCGGCGCGGGTGCCAGTGGGCACGCCCTTGATGCGGTCGACCACGGTCATGCCGTCGGTGACCTTGCCGAACACGCAATAGCCCCAGCCGGCGGGGGTGGAGGCGGTGTAGTTGAGAAAGTCGTTGTCCGCGATGTTGATAAAGAACTGGTGGGTGGCCGAGTGCGGGTCGCTGGTGCGCGCCATGGCGATGCTGCCGCGTTCATTGCGCAGGCTGTTGGTGGCCTCGTTCTGGATCGGACCGTGACCAGATTTTTGCACCATGCCGGGCAGAAAACCGCCGCCCTGGATCATAAAATTGTCGATAACTCGGTGAAGCAGGGTATTGTCGTAGAAACCCGTGCGCACATAGTTAAGAAAACTAGCCACCGACTTGGGCGCCTTATCTGGGTAAAGCTCGATAAAAATAGCGCCGAAAGAGGTCTGCATGCGAATTTGGGTCATGGCCATACCGAGTGTGTTAAGTGCAAAACGCCCTCCGTTTGCGGAGCAGGCGACGGGTTTTTTCGTGCCTGCGTATGTTAATTCAGTTGGCGCTTGGTTACCATTCCCTACCCATGAGCCCTACACCTTTTAAGACCCGCTTCGCCCCCAGCCCCACCGGCCTGCTGCACCTGGGTAATATACGTACCGCCCTGTTTAGTTTTCTGCTGGCGCAGCGCCGCCATGGGGTATTTCTGCTGCGCATCGAAGACACGGATGCGGCACGCGGCCACGAAAAGTATGCCCACGCCCTGCAACAGGATATGTCCTGGCTGGGCCTCGCCTGGCAGGAAGGCCCGCGGGTGGGCGGCGCGCACGGGCCGTATTTTCAGTCGCAGCGCGGGCATCTTTATCAGCAGTACTTCGATAGTTTGCAGGGGCAGGGGCGAGCTTATCACTGTTTCTGCAGTGAGCATGAGCTCGCGGTGGCGCGCAAGACCCAGCTCGCCGCCGGCCGTCCGCCGCGCTATTCCGGCCGCTGCCGTGCCTTGGCCCCGGCGGATGTGGCCCAGCGGGTGGCGGCCGGCACGCCCTCTACCTTGCGCTTTCATGTGGCGGACGGCGCCACGGTGGAATTCCACGACCAGGTGCGGGGACCCCAGGTTTTCCATACCCACGATATCGGCGACTTCGTGATCCGCCGTTCCGACGGCACGCCGGCGTTTTTTTTCTGCAACGCCATCGACGACGCGCTCATGGGTGTGGCCCTGGTGATGCGTGGTGAGGATCACCTGACCAATACACCGCGCCAGATACTCCTGCTTCGGGCGCTCGACCTGCCGGTGCCTGAGTATGCGCACATCTCCCTGGTGCTGGGCGCCGATGGTTCGCCCTTGTCCAAACGCCTCGGTAGTCTTACAGTGCAGGCGTTACGCGCCAGCGGGTATTTCCCCCTGGCGATTGTCAATTATCTGGCGCGTCTTGGTCATACTTATGCGACCGCCATGGATAACGGAAGTACGGGAAGTGCAGGAGCAACTTCCAGTAACGCTAACCACTTTATGGACATGGCCGCGCTGGCGGAGCACTTCGATAGCGCACGCCTCGGGCGTTCGCCGGCGCGTTACGATGATGCGCAATTGCTGCACTGGCAGCACGAGGCCCTGCGCCACGCCACCGAAGCCGAACTGTGGCAGTGGATGGGCGTGGAGGTGCACGCGTGTGTGCCGCCGCAGGCGCGCACGCAGTTTATCGAGGCCATACGCTCCAATATCACCGTGCCGGCGGATGCGCTCAAGTGGGCGCGCATCATCTACACCGAAGACTGGGCGTCGACCCCTGACGCCGCCAGCCTCAGCGCCACCGCCGCAGGCGATTTTTTTGCCAGCGCGCGCGCCGCCCTGGAACAACACGGAACCGACTTCAAGGCCGTGGCCGAACACATCAAGGCCGCCACCGGCGCCAAGGGCAAGGCCCTGTTTATGCCGCTGCGCGCGGCCCTCACCGGCGAACTCGACGGGCCGGAGATGGCCAAGTTGTTGCCGTTGATGGGTGTGGAGCGGGCGCATCGCAGATTGGAAGAATCGGAGAAAAGTGAAAACAGGAAAGAGAAAAGTTAAGATGCTAATGAGCCTGGGTTTAACTTTTCTCTTGAGCCTGAATTTATGCTGCATAACTATCCACGGCCTAACCAGAACAAAAGAAAGATTCCGTAGATGTAGGGTGGGCATCGCCCACCGATATGTGCCGACGGTCGCCGCGTTTGGTGGGCGATGCCCACCCTACAAACCAGGCACTATAATATGTCGTTATGTTTAGTGATGTCCCGGGGATTTAACTTTTCTCTTTTTCCTTTTCTCTTGAGCCTAAATCTATGCTGCATATCTATAACACCCTGACCAAAACAAAAGAAAAATTCACCCCCATCGAGCCGGGCAAGGTGCGCATGTACGTGTGCGGCATGACGGTCTACGACTACTGCCACCTGGGCCACGGGCGCGTCATGGTGGTGTTCGATATGGTGGTGCGCTATCTGCGCGCGCGCGGCTACCAGGTCACGTATGTGCGCAACATTACCGACATCGACGACAAGATCATCCGCCGCGCCCAGGAAAACGGCGAGCCCATGGACGCGCTCACCGGGCGCTTCATCCAGGCCATGCATGAAGACGCGCAACTCTTGGGCGTGTTGCCCCCGGACCAGGAACCGCGCGCCACGGTGTATATACCCGAGATCATCGCCATGATCGCCACGCTAGTGGAACGCGGCTACGCCTACGCTGCTGCCAATGGTGACGTTTATTATCATGTGCGTAAGTTTGCCGGGTATGGGCAGCTATCCGGCAAGTCGCTGGACGATCTGCGCGTGGGCGCGCGCGTAGAGGCCGACGAAATGAAACAGGACCCGTTGGATTTCGTGCTATGGAAGGCGGCCAAGCCGGGCGAGCCTAGCTGGGATTCGCCCTGGGGCGTAGGCCGGCCCGGCTGGCATATCGAATGCTCTGCCATGTCCGACGCCTGTCTCGGACATCACTTCGACATCCACGGCGGCGGACTGGATTTACAATTCCCGCACCACGAAAACGAAATCGCCCAGAGCGAGGGCGCGACCGGCACAAAGTTCGTCAATGTGTGGATGCATAATGGTTTCGTGCGCCTGGACGATGAAAAGATGTCCAAGTCCCTGGGCAATTTTTTTACCATACGCGAGGTGCTGAAAAAATACGACCCCGAGGTGGTGCGCTATTTTATCCTGGCCAGCCACTACCATAGCCCGTTGAATTACGCCGAGGCGTCCCTGGACAACGCCAAGGCCGCGCTCACGCGTCTATATACCGCCCTCAAGGACGTGACACCGGCAGCGGCACCCTCGCCGCCAGCGGAATACGCCGAACTTTTTTATGCCGCCATGGACGACGATTTCAATACCCCCGTGGCGCTGGCGGTGTTGTTCGATTTAGCGCGCGACATCAACCGGCTGCGCGATTCCGATCCCCCCCAGGCCGCCGGCCTCGCCGGACTCTTGCTGCAACTGGCCGGCGTGCTCGGTTTTCTCAGCCGTGACGCCCGCGCCTTCCTGCAAGGGGCCGCCGCAGCCGGCGGCCCGTCGGGCGCCGACATCGAGGCCCAAATCGCCGCGCGCACCGCGGCCAAGCACGCCAAGAACTTCGCCGAGTCCGATCGCATCCGCGACACCCTCAAGGCGCAGGGGGTGATCCTGGAGGATGTTGCAGGGGGTACTACCTGGCGTAGAGGCTAAAGCCATAGAAGGGCGTGGTCGTTCGGCCCTCAACAGAACCGCGCGCTATTAGTACTCCGTCAAATAAGTTTTTCCCGATGTCTTTTTAGAAGACCCCCTCTCCCTCCGGGAGAGGGCAAGGGTGAGGGGGATCATAAAATGGCACATAACCCCCCCCTCATCCTCGGCAATTGCTCCTGCATTGCTCTACCTCCGGCATCATGCCGTCGTGGCCTTCTCCCCGCAGGGGAGAAGGGATGTTTATTTTAGACGCGGGGTAACTTGTGTAGATACCTATACCCGTTGAGAGAAGGACGCTTCGTTCCGGGTCATGGGCACCTTAACCCTAAATGTAGGGTGGGTTAGCGTTTTTTGCGTAACCCACCAAGCGTTGCGTAGCAACACAACGCCTTGTTTTAAGGAGTGCCTGACGGCACGCCTGGTGGGTTACGGCACATACTGCGTGCCTAACCCACCCTACATTGAATAGGGAGCTGCCTTTAAGTTAAGTGCCATTCGGTCATAAGTTGTTAAATAATCCCTGGTTCCTATTGACCCTTGCCTTACTTATAAGTAACTTCTCATATTTACTATACGGCGAGAAATGCCCATTTTTTGGGCATTTTTTTTCTTAACGAGGGGCGGATGGTGGAATTGACCGGTGCGGATATCTTCGTGCGCTGCTTGCACGACGAAGGCGTGGAGCATGTGTTCGGCTATCCCGGTGGTGCGGCGCTGCACATTTACGACGCCCTGTACAAGCAACAAGCGGTCAAGCACATACTCGTGCGCCACGAGCAGGGCGCGGCCCATGCCGCCGATGGCTATGCCCGTTCTACCGGTAAACCCGGGGTTTGCCTGGTGACTTCCGGGCCGGGCGTGACCAATACCGTGACCGGCATCGCCACTGCATATATGGATTCCATACCGCTGGTGGTATTCAGCGGCCAGGTCGCCACTCACCTTATCGGCAACGACGCCTTCCAAGAAGTGGATGCGGTGGGCATTACCCGTCCGTGCGTCAAGCATAATTTCCTGGTAAAGGACGTGGCGGACCTGGCGACCACCATTAAAAAGGCGTTTCACATCGCCACCACCGGCCGTCCGGGACCGGTGCTGGTGGATATCCCCAAGGACGTTACCGCCAAGAAAACCGAATACCGCTATCCCAAAAGCGTGGACATGCGTTCCTATATACCGGCAACCAAGCCCGAGGCCGGCGCTGTCAAGCGCGCGGTGCAACTGATACTCGCGGCCAAGCGCCCCATGATCTATACCGGCGGCGGTGTGATACTCGGCGAGGGTTCGAAAGCGCTCACCGAATTTGTGCGTCTGTTGGGTTATCCGTGCACCAATACACTCATGGGCTTGGGTGCTTATCCCGCCACCGATCCCTTATTCGTAGGCATGCTCGGCATGCACGGCACCTACGAGGCCAATATGGCGATGCACGAATGCGACGTGCTCGTGGCCATAGGCGCGCGCTTCGACGACCGCGTAACCGGCGAGTTAAAACTGTTTTGCCCGCGTGCGCACATCATTCACGTGGACATAGACCCGGCGTCCATCGCCAAGAACGTGCCGGTGGAAGTGGCGGTGGTGGGCGACGTGAACGACGTGCTCAAGGACATGACCAAGCTCATCAAGGCCGACAAACGCAAACCGGATGCGGCCGCGCTCAAGGCCTGGTGGGAACAGATCGACCGCTGGCGCGCCCTCGATTGCCTCAAGTACGATCATAAGAGCAAGCTCATCAAGCCGCAGTTCGTCATACAAAAGCTGTACGAACTGACCAAGGGCGACGCCTATGTGACCTCAGACGTGGGTCAGCACCAGATGTGGGCGGCGCAGTTCTACAAATTCGACAAGCCGCGCCGCTGGATCAACTCCGGTGGTCTCGGCACCATGGGCTTCGGCCTGCCGGCCGCCATGGGCGTGCAGATGGCGCACCCCAAGGCTACGGTGGCGTGCGTTACCGGCGAGGCCTCGATCCAGATGTGCATACAGGAACTCAGCACCTGCAAGCAGTACCAGTTGCCGGTCAAGATCGTCAATCTCAATAATCGCTACATGGGCATGGTGCGCCAGTGGCAGGAGTTTTTCTACGAGAGCCGCTATTCCCATTCCTATATGGATGCGCTGCCGGATTTCGTGAAGCTCGCCGAGAGTTACGGCCACGTGGGCATGTATATAGATAAACCCGGCGACGTGGAGGGCGCGCTCAAGGAAGCCCTCAAGCTTAAGGACCGCCTGGTATTCATGGATTTCATTACCGATCAGTCGGAAAACGTGTATCCCATGATCGCCGCCGGCAAGGGCCAGCACGAGATGCACCTGTCGCCGTGCCGCGATGGCAGCGCGGCGGAACGGGAGCTGGCATGACGCGGCATATTATTTCCATACTGATGGAAAACGAGGCCGGCGCCCTGTCGCGGGTGGCCGGGCTTTTTTCCGCACGCGGCTACAACATTGAGTCTCTGGCGGTCGCGCCCACCCAGGATCCGACCCTGTCGCGCATGACCCTGGTGACCAGCGGTTCCGACGAGATCATCGATCAAATCACCAAACAGCTGAACAAGCTGGTGGACGTGGTCAAGCTCATGGACCTCACGCAAGGCGCGCACATCGAGCGCGAGATGCTGCTGGTGAAGGTTAAGGCCGCGGGCACGGCGCGCGAAGAGGGTAAGCGCCTGGCGGATATCTTTCGTGGCCATATCATCGACGTTACCGACACCACCTACACCATCGAACTCACCGGCACCAGCGACAAGCTCGACGCCTTCATCGTGGCCTTGGGCAAGACCGGTATTATTGAGCTGGTGCGGTCGGGTCCATCGGGGATTGCTCGCGGCGAGTTGGGTTTGCATGTTTAGAGTCAGATACAAGGCACAAGATATAAGGTACACACAAGACAATTTGTAGGGTGGGCATCGCCCACCAGCGTGGCCAGCCGAAGCCGCATGTGGTGGGCGATGCCCACCCTACCTGGTTTGTATAGATACCTATGCCCGGAGAGAGAAGGGACTCTTGGTTTAGAGCGAGGGAAATCGCCGAGGGCAAAAATAAGTTCTATAGATGTTAAGATACAAGACAATATTTTAGTTGGCGAACACGAGACAATACTCGAAGAGGATATATGAAAGTTTACTACGACAAAGACGCGGATCTTTCCCTTATTCGCGGCAAGAAGGTGGCCATCGTTGGCTACGGTTCCCAGGGTCATGCGCATGCGCTGAATCTGAAGGAAAGCGGTGTACAGGTGACCGTGGCCTTGCGCGCGGGTTCGGCCTCGGCGGACAAGGCCAAGAAGGCGGGTCTCGCGGTGAAAGAGATTGCCGATGCGGTCAAGGACGCGGACGTGGTCATGATCCTGGCGCCAGACCAGCACCAGAAGAAACTATTTACCGAAAGTATCGAGCCCAATCTAAAGAAGGGCGCGGCCCTGGCCTTCGCCCACGGTTTTAATATCCACTTCGGCTTCGTTAAACCGCGCGCCGACATCGATGTGTTCATGGTGGCGCCCAAAGGCCCCGGCCACTTGGTGCGCTCCACCTTTACCCAGGGCGGCGGTGTGCCGTGTCTTATAGCCGTACATCAAAACGCCTCTGGCAAGGCCAAGGAGCTGGCGCTGTCCTATGCCTCCGCCATCGGCGGCGGCCGTGCCGGCGTTATCGAGACCAACTTTAAGGACGAGACCGAGACCGATTTGTTCGGCGAACAGGCGGTGCTGTGCGGCGGTGCATCACATCTGGTGCAGGCCGGTTTCGAGACTCTGGTGGAGGCCGGTTATCCCCCGGAGATGGCGTATTTCGAATGTCTGCATGAACTCAAGCTCATTGTCGATCTTATGTACGAGGGCGGCATCGCCAACATGCGCTACTCCATCTCCGATACCGCCGAGTACGGCGACTATACCCGCGGCCCGCGCATCGTTACCGAGCAGACCAAGGCGGAGATGAAAAAGATACTCAAGGAAGTCCAGTCCGGCCAGTTTGCCAAGGAATGGATGGCCGAGAACGAGACCGGCGGCAAACGCTTTCCCGAGTTGCGTGCCAAGGCTGCCAAGCATCCGATCGAGGAAGTGGGCGCCAAGCTGCGCGACATGATGCCCTGGATCAAGGCGAATAAAATCGTCGACAAGACCAAAAATTGATTCACGTCGCAGTGATCGGAAACCGTGCATATGCGACCGCCAGGAATAACGGAAGTACTAGTGTGGTCTGTTATTCTTTTTGGAACTTATGTCTGCTATCAGTGCTTTCCGCCGCTCAAAACCTAGAGTCCCTTCTCCCTTGGGGAGAAGGACACGACGGCATGGACGCCGGAGGTAGAGCAATGCAGGGAGCAATTGCCGAGGATGAGGGCGGTTTTGACGCTGCCGCCCCTCACCCCGGCCCTCTCCCAGAGGGAGAGGGAGAAAATACTACGCACTATTTGATCGATCGGAT